>PWUC01000230.1 GCA_003562655.1 Clostridia bacterium | reverse complement strand
TCCTCGCCCAGCACGGCGCGCACGTTGTCGACCATGATGTCGAGAATGAACCGGTATCTGGGATCTTCGGACTTCAGCAGATCCTTGCCCAATCGTTGTCCTCCCTTCTCACCTCATCTGCGCAGCAGATGCTGCCCGATCATCCCCCGGCGAGGCGAAAGGATCAGCGCACCGAAGAACAGGGCAGCTGACACGGCAACGATGGTCGCCCCGGCCGGCCAGCTGGTATTGTATGCGAGCCCGAGTCCCAGTACCACGGATGAGGCCGCGGACACCAGAGCGCAGGCCATGATGCCCCGGTAGTTTGCCGAGAGCAGCTCTCCGGTGGCACCGGGTATCACCAGCAGTGCCGAGGCCATGACCACACCGACCAGCTTCACCGAGAGCACGACGGTGAGGGCCAGGGTGATCAGCAGTCCATAGTGCAGGAGGCCGGTGCGGATGCCCTGGGCCTCCGCCACCTCCTCATTCATGGTGACCAGCAGGAGCTCCTTGAAGAAGACACCGAGAAATCCTCCCGCCGTCAGGGTGAGCCCGGCGATCATCCAGAGGTCCTGGGCAGAGACTGCAAGGATGTTGCCAAACAGGTAGCTGAACAGCTCTCCGAAATACCTTCCCCTGGTGCTGCTGATCATGATAACTCCGAGGGCCATGGATGTACAAAAGGCAATTCCGATGGCAACATCGACCTCCAGCCTCTTTCCTCGCGATACGGATGCGATCAGCGCCCCGGTGGCCACGCTGAAGAGGATGCCCATCAGAATCGGTTCCACGTCCAGCAGGACTCCCAGCGCCAGTCCCCCGAAGGCGGAATGGGCGATTCCCGCCCCGGCGAAGGACAGCCCGCGCTGAACCACGAAGAAGGAGAGAATCGAGCAGAGGGAGGCGATGAGCAGGCCGCCCACCAGGGCATGACGCATGAAGGGGTAGTGCAGGACAGCCGAGAACAGGGGCGTCAACTCAGGGCATCTCCGCCCGCCAACCCGAAGCAGAGCCTCAGCTGCTGACTCTGCAGCACCGCCTCGGGCTCTCCGTCCACATACAGGCTGCAGTTGACCGCCAGCAGGCGATGAACCACCTGGGCCATCAGGCCGAGCTGATGGGACACCACCAGCACACTGACCCCAGAACCGGCACAGAGCTCCGACAGGGTCCGGTAGAGCTGTTGCTCAGCGGTGAAATCCAGGGCCTCTGCAGGCTCATCCAGAAGAAGCAGGCGGTTGTCTCCGGCGAAGATCATGGCAAGGATGGCCCGTCTCCTCTGGCCCCCGGAAAGGGCGCCGATGGGAAGATGCCACAACCTCCGCGCCACCCTGAGGGCATCCATTGCCTCCCTCACCTTCCTGTGATCCGCCGCACCGGCCCGTCTGCCGGGCCCGATCAGACGCGTGCGCCCCATCATGACCAGATCATAGGTGCAGACCGGAAACGTGTCCCTGAGGACCAGCCCCTGGGGCAGGTATCCGATGGATCCCGATCCTTCCTCCGACGGGCTGAGGCCGGTCGAGATCTCTCCCCGGTCGGGCGCGACCTGGCCCGCGATGGTGCGAAGCAGGGTGGTCTTGCCGCCACCATTGGGCCCGACGAGGCCGGCGATCTCCCCTTCCCTGAGGGCGAAGCCGATGTCGCGAAGGACGGGGTGTCCACCCAGAGTGACGGACAGGCCCCTGACCGTGAGCGCTGCAGGTCGCCCGGGGGCTGCGGAACTGCGACCGGGCCACCTTTCGCACACCTCTGCCCCTTGCAGACTCATGGTGCAACTGCCCCACGAAGGGCTCGTGCGAGCCTGGCGGCATTGTACCGAAGGATCGATGTGTAGGAGTTTCTGTCTTCCGAGGCGGGATCACCGAGGGGATCCAGCTCCACAATGATGCCGTCGATCTGCCCGGCCAGGGCCTCAGCCAGCATGGTCCCGTGGCCCCGGGTGGTGGTGATAACAGAGATTCTCTCGAGCCGGGCCAGGTCAACCAGGTCTGCCGCCTCTCTCGGGCCACATTCATGTCCCGGGGTGAACTCCAGCACACCTCTCTGCTCCAGTTGATACCTGTGGGCGAAGTGGGTCCAGGCTGCGTGGTCGGCTATGAAGGAGCGACCGGCAGCATCGCTGAGCATGTCCGCCAGCTCCTCGTGCAGTTCGGTCAGATCACCAGTGAAACGCGCGGCATTTTCCTCATAGTACTCGCGGCCCTCGGGATCGGCCCCGGCGAGGGTCTCGACCAGCAGGGGCAGGATGTCGTCTCTGACCAGAACGGGATCAAGCCAGATGTGAGGGTCGCTACCCCCCGGGGGCTCTCGTCCGCGCTTCCCCAGGACCGTCCCTATCTCAAGCCTCACCGCGCCCTCCCCTGCCGCTCTGAAAACCCCCCCAGCCCACTGGTCCAATCCACCCGCAATTCTGATGAGGACGTCTGCCCGGGCGGCTTCCCTCATCGCCGAGGGTCCGACCTCGTGCAGGTGGGCGCTCCCTCCCGCGGGAAGCAGCGTGGTGATGTCCACCCTGTCGCCACCTATTTCCCGGGCAATGCAGGTGAGCGGAAAGATGCTTGTCACAACTGACAGCCCCGTCGACGCCTGCTCTGTCCTCTGCAGAGCCGCGAAGAGGCCGCACCCGGTGAGCAGCAGGGTGACCACGGCGCAGCATGCGAAAAATGTCGCCGCAGATTTCCTCATTGAGAATGGACTCTCCCCTCGTCCGCAGATACAGCTA
Organism: Clostridia bacterium; assembly: GCA_003562655.1. Next base: position 3,506 of record PWUC01000230.1, on the reverse strand, counting down.
GGAATGCCCCGGGATCCCGCATTCTATCCGAAAACGATGGGATGAGCAGGGGGCAGCCTATATGAGGACCGGCATCCTGCAGGCGCGCTCAGCGAGAGGGAAAGGCCGGTAGGACGGAGGGTGCCCTGGGTATGATGAGGGCCCGGGTCCCCGGGGGCAGATCTTCGGCCATGTACAGGGCATCTTCGGGGATCCGGAGGCTCAGGTCAGCACTGAGGTCAAGGTGGTTCATGAAGGCATTCTGCACCAGATGGGGTTCCATGTCCGATACCAGCCACACGGGATTGCTCGTGACGGTGCGAGCCAGGGCAGCGGCCTTGTGACCGCCGAGCTCGAAGTCCTCCCTGAGTCGTGAGAGCACCTGTTCTGCAGACGCGCCCCCGGACAGCCACTCGGCGAAGATCCGGTTGCCGTACCCTTCGGGGCATCGGGCGACGAGAATGATTGGGGCCCCGGGAAGGGCAAAGGACTGGGCATGGGCGAGGGCCTTCTGCGCCTGGTAGAGGTCGAGGTCCTTCGGATGCCCTCCGGCGCTGGCAATGACGAGGTGTCCGGGACCCGTCACCGGAATGCGGTTGTCCGCGTCAACAGAGGCCGCGGCCCGATGGTGGGCTCCAACCGGGTCCCCGGCGTATGCCTGTATCACTCGCTTCTGCTCGTCGAGGACCACGTTCAGGATGAAATCGACGCAGACGAGGTCGAGGACAGAGTCGATGTCCTCGCGGACCGGGTTTCCCGCTATCATACCGGCCTCAGCCCCCGGGTCCAACATCATCTGGTGGTTGAAGATGACCGTCTCCCGGCTGCAGACGCCGGGTAGTATGGCCTTCAGCCCCCCGGAATAACCGGCAAAATAGTGAAACTCCACGTTTCCCACGCAGATGATCCGATCTGAATCCGCTACCACCCGGGTCAGATGCACGGGGGTTCCCCTCCCAGTGTGGCCGACAAAGACCACGTCCAGGGGGTCACTGTCCACGCACCGGACCTGGCGCGCAACATCCTCGCCGACCAGCGTGACCTGCTCCGCCCGGCTCTGCGAACGATGAATCCCCGTGGCGAACACCACCGTGATGTCATCTACAGAGATGCCGGCCTCGATAAGAGCCTGGAGCAGGATCGGCAGGACCACGTGGGAGGGCATGGGGCGGGTCAGATCACTGGTCACAATGCACACGCTCTCTCCCGGCCGGACAATCTCCTCCAGACGTCCGCTGTCCACGGGATGATCCAGTGCATTTTGTATGATCTCTTCTTCCCCCGGTCGGTCCTCATCACCGGGTGAGGCCCTGCTGATGACATGAACCCTCTCCGCCCACGTATCGCAGAGATCCAGGGTCACCGTCTGATCACCGTACCTCAGGAAATGCAGCAGGGCAGGTCTCCTTCCCTCACAGGATCACGATCGGGCAGGCCCGCAGGGGGCACAGGGACATGTAGGCGGCCTACTCCAGGTGACTCTGGAGGCTCCTAACTCTGAGCCGCAGCTCCTGTATGTCCTTCGCCGTCAGGTTGTCATGCTGATCAGCGTACCTGGAGCTCACCCACTCGAAAAGATCCTTCAGCTCCCTCAGCATAGCGTTTCTCTTGACCATAAGATCAACTCCCCATTGCATGTGCAAGAAGTGGCGGGAGTATGTGGGAATCGAACCCACCACGGACAGGTTCGGCCCATCCGTCAACGGATTTGAAGTCCGAGGGTGGCACCAGCCATCCAACTACTCCCCCAGTCACCGACAACTCAAGTGTAACTCCCGGGTCGTGACGTTGTCAATTTTGCTGCGCCCCACCTCGTCGGCGAAATCCGGTGGATGAGTCTCGCGATCGCTCAGACCTCGTGGGGCAAAAAGACATGAGGGCGCACGGCACCCGCCCGGATCTGCGTGGTTCCCTCCAGCACGGCCGCCCTGCCCCGGTGGCGACGGAGCACCGAGGCGACCTCCCCAGGAATGGTCCCCAGATCGCCAAAGCCCCTGAGCACGCATATGCTCACGGGAAACAGCCCGTCGCTGACCGGCCCGTCCGGTGGTTCACCCTCGAAGTACTCCTCCAGGACCTTCCCCGAGGCACTCGGCGCCACGATCCCCTTCACGCCCAGCTCCTGCGCCTGTCGCAGCAGCGGCCAGGTCAGAGTTTGGTTCAGAACCGCGATCGAGGGCGAGGGCTGCGCCGGGGTCGACCCGCCGATGCCCTCTCCCATCTCCTGCAGAATCTGCAGAGTCCCGGCGACCCGGCCGCCGGCCCCGAAGACCCCGCTGATCTTCCATCCCCTTGCAGTGATGGTGACCTCCCTGTCGCTGATCCCACTGATCGTACCGTAGGTTACCGCCCGCAGCATCTTTCGGGGACCCTGCCGCGAGATGATGACACGACCGCCCTCGACGGACGTGACTGTCCCCGACAGAGGTGCAGCCGCCCTTTTCGCAAAGAGTCCCAGTAGCCCCCCGGTGCGCAGTGAGGCGATGACCGTGCCCTCAAGCACCCTGTCGCCGACCCCCACCTGCAGGTACTGTTCGACCTGGTCGTCCGGGATCCCCAGTTCGCCGGCCACATCAACCGTCGCCTCCCGCTCATCCAGCTGTTCCTCGATCACCAGCTGACCCGACTCCCGGGAGATGCTGGCAATATGTCCTCTCACGGGGGACTTGTACTCATAAACCGTCACTCCAACCCGGGCCGAGGCGATGACCTCTCCCTTTTTCACCAGGTCTCCTTCATTTTTCAGCATGGCTCCGGGCAGCCCTTCGGGCTCAATCCTCAGCGTTGGACAGGGCGACACGTACCAGGGAAAGCTGAGGTGGTCGCGGATCCTCGCGACTGTCGTCGATGGCTCAACGGTCTGTCCCCCTGTCACCTCAAGGGAGGCATCCTCGGGCAGCGGGATGCGGTACGTGACCTGGGTGTTCACAGGGGATGAGGTGTAATGGGGGGTGCTGAACGTCACCTGGTCTGCGGACACCGGGGCCGGCTCCTCTCTCAGATCCACGATCAGGTTGAACCCGGTGTCGCCGCCGGACTGCGGCAGTTGGAGGACGGAGGGTCCGCTCAGCGGCATCCCGGAGATTTCTGTTATGCCTTCGGCCCCGTCCGGGGATTCGAAGTAGATCTGACCACGGCCGTACTGCCTGGCGGTGTCGTCCGTGAAGCGGATCCTCAGGCTGCGAGGACTTGCGGGGCGAACCAGGACTGCCAGCTGATGGAGGGCAAGTCGTTCAAACAGGTCGCGGACCTCGGCCGGGGGCAGCAGCTGGCGCAGAAGGCCGATGTGAGGCGTGATGAACAGCGGGTCGACGGCCAGGGTGGTCACGCCTGTGGGCCCCAGGCCGTCAATCAGGGTCAGCGCCAGTTCGCGGGCATCCCCACTGTGAGCGAAGTAGCCACCCGACCCCACAATGAGGTCTGTGTCGGTGACATCAAGGACTCTCTGCACCCTTGCGCGAATGCGATCCTCCATGGAGGGGAGGGCGCCGATCCTCTCGATCACGGGCAGCATGCTGATGTCGTCG
>PWUC01000132.1 GCA_003562655.1 Clostridia bacterium | reverse complement strand
CGGAAAACGGGTACTCCCCCTCCGCATCGGGATCGTAGGGGGCGCGACCCCACTGCACGTCGGCCCAGAAAGTGGAACCATCCTGCAGCGTCACCTGGACCTCCCCGGGGAACTCCACGTCTGCCAGGTCCGTACCGTGATCCACGACGACGGCCGCCCGCTCGATGGTCTCGATGACCAGCTCGTCGCTCCGGTCCCGAATGCGCGAGGAGTCGACCCACTCATCCCAGCTGCTGTCGTAGCCTTCGTAGGAGATGTAGTGACGGTCCCCATCGGTCTCCAGCACCTGGGCGCTGTACCAGTTGCCCTGCCACTGCACCTCGACGAGGCTTCCGACGGGATAGGGGACATCCTCATCAACTATATCCTCTTTCTCGAGCTCTTCCTCGCGCCCGACGTCCTCCCGATCAAAGACGACGACCACCTCTGTCGGCGCCACCTCGAGGGCCAACACGACGCGCAGGCCGACATTGGTGAAGGTAGTGCCGGGCCGGGGGGACCCCCGCGGGTTTGCCATGCCCACCTGCAGATCGGCGATGTTGCCGGAGATGGATCCACCGCGAAGTAGGGGCTCGCCCCCCTCAGGAGCATCGACCCATTCGAAAACGTTGCCGCTCATGTCGTACAGACCGAGGTGGTTGCCGTCCGGGGGTTTCCCGCCCACGGGCTGCGTCTGTCCGTCGGTATTGCCCGGATACCAGGCCGCCGCGGCGGTGGCCTCCTCGTCCGTGTAGGGACCGGTGGCGCCGCTGGCATAACTGCCCGGCGTGTAGTAGATGCGGCCACCGTCGGGGCACCGGATGGCCCCGTGCCTCCGGTCCCGGCCCCGGTACCGGGCGGCCAGCTCCCACTCGTCCGACGTGGGCAGGCGAAAACCGATGACCTGCTGCACAAGAAAGCCCTCGGGGTCGGCGCGGTCGGTGGAATCCCGGTACACTTGTCCCTCGTGGATGTAGATGGGGAGGAACCCCATGTATTCCGACAGGGCGTTGCACCAGACCATGGCCTCATACCAGTTGATCCTGGTCACCGGCTGGTACCGGTCCTCTGACGGTTCCCTCCCGCGATTCCCGTCGCTTCCCTCGTACCCCGGGTTACGGAAATTGTATCCTCTCTCCTCCGCCCAAACCCGGACTTCATACCATAGCTCGTAGGTCACGGGCATCTCGCCGATCCAGAAATCGTGTGCAACCGTCGCCTCCTCTTCGTCCTCCACACCCGCCGGGAAGGTGGCCGACGGGACGTGCCGCACGGTGAACGGCACATTGCCCACCTGGTACTCGTCGGCATCTCCCGGGGAAATGGCTGCGGTTCCGAGGACGGCGCAGCCGCCCGGTACGACAGCGACAACTATCCACAACAACGCGAGTGCCCAGAGATGTGCTCTCATCGAACTCCCCCTTCGTGCGGATGTCTCCCGCCAAACCGACCGGCGCTCCCTGGTCAGGACATGCGCTGGATCGGTCAACCCACCCAATCACAGGGCCGGATCCTCCTGCGAATGCGAACCGGGGTGCGAGGTACCGTTGACAGTGTGTACGCCCTATGCATCCCCAGCCAGGGACGTCGGTACATCTCTGTGCAACAGGCTTGCCACACGCACAACGGCACAGCCCGGCTGTTCGTACATGCTACCGTGCTGAACGCGTGCGCCTGGGTCCCGCAAGGAGTGTATCCGGTACCGATGCACGGTATTGCGGATCCGCCATGCGCGCAGGTGTTCCATGTGGTACATGCATATATCCATTGTCTCTGGCTCGCTATTCCACGAAACTCGCCCGATATCCTTTCTCTCTACACGCTATCTCTTCAGTTTTTCCCAGTGCAGGGGGCAGAGACCGCGGCTCACAGCGCAGGATGCAGGCGGGCCCGGTGCGCACCCGTCTGTGGCTGGCCCATCTGGAATTATCCGGGGTGGTCTGGACGGACACAGTGAGGGTGGGGTGGGATTCGTGGTGCTGGCCGCCCTTCGCACATCATCGGGGGGTGGGACAGGAACTCCGGCCCACCCCCTCTAGGATCAGCCGATCTACTCCTTACAGGATTCCTCAGCGGCATCTTCCGAGTGGCAGCATTCCTTCTTGTCGTGCTCACAGTCCTCGCTGCGCTTTTCGCCCCGACAGCAGTCCTCGCCCTCGTCGTGCTTTTCCCCGCCACAGCAGCATTCGGACTTGCGGGTCTGATGGTGCCTGCCACAGCAGCAGTGATAATGATAATGGACATGACGTTCACAGCCGCAACCTGAATGCCGACGGTGCCCACGGTGTCCCCGGTGACAGCCTCTTCTCCTACCACACATGCGATGGCCTCCTTTCTCCCGTTTATGAGGGTTGTGTCTATCTATATGTCGCAAACATATAGTGGACTCTATCTTATACGCTGAGCCGGGGGGATGTCAAGACGCAATCGCATGGCATCGCAGGAAGGACGTCAGTGGATGTGGAAGTCCACGAAGAACGCATACATGTGGACAGGAACGGAGGCGAATTTCGATGCTGGCAATCATCAACGCGGAAATTCATGCCGTCAGTCACGGGAGGATATGTGGCTCAACTCTGCTGATCCGCGAGGGAAAGATCGCCGCTGTCGGGACGGATGTCGAGATCCCGGAGGAGGCCCGCGTGATTGACGCGGGTGGAAGGCCGGTCACCCCGGGCATAGTGGAGGCCCACGCCCACGTGGGAATCAACGAACAGGGTGTGGGATGGGAGGGCAGAGATGCCAACGAGTCCAGTGATCCCTTTACGCCAGAGGTTGACGCGCTGGACGGCATCAACCCCAGGGATGATGCCTTGCGGGAATTCCGGGAGGCGGGCATCACTTCGGCGCTGGTCCCACCCGGAAGTGGAAATCTGATCGGCGGGACGGCCGTGGCGATCAAGTGTTGGGGCAGTATCGCAGATGAGATGGTGATCGCACATCCAGTTGGGATGAAGGCGGCTCTCGGGCAGAACCCGAAGGGCTCTTACGGGCGGAGAGGCAAGGCTCCTTCTACCAGGATGGGGAGTGCGGCCATGATCAGGGAGGCCCTGAGTGAGGCGAGGCAGTACATGGAGCGCAAGCAGAGGGCGGAGGATGACGGGGAGAAGCCGCCGGGTTTCAATGCGAGGGCAGAGGCCCTGATCCCCGTCTTGAACCGCCAGATCCCCCTGCAGGTTCACTGCCACCGGGCTGACGACATCGTCACCGCCCTCCGACTGTGTGAGGAGTACGGGCTGCGGTTCACCCTGGAGCATGTGACGGAGGGTGACCGCGTGGTGGATCTGCTACTCGACCATGAGGCCTACTGTGCCGTGGGTCCAACACTGAAGTACGGTTCCAAGGTGGAGAACCGGGACCGGAGCTTTCGCACTCCCGTGGAACTGGCTCGCAGGGGCGTGCACTTCTGTCTCATAACGGATCATCCTGTCATTGCGGGCCAGTTCCTACCGATCACGGCCGGGATTGCGGTCTCATGGGGCATGGACTATGACACCGCGCTTAGATCCATCACCCTCTCTGCTGCCGAGCACATCGGGATTGAAGATCGGGTCGGCTCCCTGGAAGTCGGAAAGGATGCCGATGTGGTCATCTGGTCCGGCGATCCCCTGGACTACACGACCTTTGCGGACTACACGATCATAGACGGAGAAATCGTCCACGAGAGGGAGGTGTGAGGGGAATGCGCGCATACACTGGAGCCAGGTTTTATCCTGTGGAGAGTCCTGTCATCGATGGTGGCGTCATGTTGGTTGAGGACGGCAAGATCGTTGAGATCGGTGCGAACACGCCGGTTCCGGATGGGGTGGATGAAGTGGATCTGACGGACAGGGTGGTGCTGCCCGGTCTGGTGGACGCCCACAGTCACGCCGGTATATGGGGCGACGGGGAAGGATCGGCATCGAACGACGGCAACGAGGGTCCAGGTCCGATAACCGCCGATGTGAGCTCCCTGGATGCAGCTAACCCGGAGCAGACGAGTTTTGCCGGTTGCCGCGAGGGAGGGATCACCACCGTCCAGATTCCCCCGGGATCGGGCAATCCCATAGGCGGTCTGTGTTTTGCCTGCAAAACCTCGGGAACAGTTATCGATCAGATGGTGGTCAAGTTTCCCACCGGGCTGAAGGGTGCCCTCGGTGAGAACCCCAAGAGATCCCACGGAATGGGACGCAAACAGGCTCCCTATACCCGCATGGGGATCGCTGCCCTCATCCGGAACTATTTTGCCGAGGCGAGGGAATACCTGTGCAGGAGGGAAGGGGAAACAAAGGTGCCCGATACCGACCTGGGACTGGAGAACGTCGGCCGGGTACTCAGAGGCGAGATCCCCTTCCGGATACACGCCCACCGCCACGATGATATCGTGACTGCAGTTCGCCTGTGCGAGGAGCTGGGTATCACCTACAGCATTGAGCACTGCACCGATGGTCATCTCATTGCTGATTACCTCGGCAAACGGCAGGTCTGGGCCCATGTGGGGCCCGGGCTCTCGAGCCGCGGCAAGGTTGAGACCTTCAACCGGAATGAGGCCAATCCCGCTCAACTTGCTGAGGCCGGGGTCAGGGTCTCGCTGGTGACCGACCATCCCTTTCTCGATTCCCGCTACTTCATGGCATACGCCGGGGTAGCCCACAAACATGGCCTGTCCCTCAGTGACACCCTTCGCGCCATAACACTGACGCCGGCGGAGTCCATAGGGGTTGCTGATCGCGTGGGCTCTCTGGGCCCGGGCAAGGACGCCGATTTCATCGTTCTGGCCGGAGAGCCCTTCAGCTACAGGTCACCTGTTCTCGCCACTTACATCGAGGGCGATGAAGTGTATACCCGGACTCCCTACGGATCGGAGGAATGACATGCTGGCCATAATCAACGCCCGGCTGCACACGATGACGGGACCGGTGATACCAGACGGGGTCTTGGTCGTTGATGACGAGGGGAAGATCGCGGCGGTCGCGGATGAGATTGAGGTGCCGGGGGAGGCCGCCGTGATCGACGCCCGCGGTCGCGACGTCACCCCGGGGATCATTGAGGCCCACTGCCACGCCGGCGTGCATGAGGAGGGTCTTGGATGGGAGGGCAGCGACGGGAATGAGTCCACAAATCCCGTCACTGCCCACGTCCGTGCGCTTGATGGGGCCAACCCCGAGGACAGGGCTTTCGCCGCCTTTCGCGAGGCCGGGGTGACCGCGGCACAGATAACACCCGGCAGTGCCAACATCATTGGGGGCGAGCAGTTCGTCCTGAAGTGCCGCCAGAGCCAGGTCATTGAGGAGATGGTGCTTTTGAACCCCTCCGGGATGAAGGATGCCCTGGGAGAGAATCCGAAGAGGGTGTACGGGTCGAAGAAGGGGCCCTCAACCAGGATGGGGAACGCAGCGATCATGCGCCGGTCTTTGCAGAAGGCCAGGGATTACGGGGAGAAAAAGCAGCGGGCAGACGGCGAAGCTCCGACGTTCGATGCTCAGATGGAGGGCTTGCTGCCGGTCATTGACCGAAAGATTCCGCTCAGAATTCACTGTCACCGGGCCGATGACATGGCCACGGCCATCCGCATCGCGAGGGAATTCGGCATCCGGTATACGCTGGAGCACGCCACCCAGGCCTTCAAGATCCCCGGCTATCTCAAGAAACACGATGCCTGGTGCGCTGTGGGCCCGAGCCTGGTCGCCGAGGCCAAGGTGGAGATGCGGGGCAACGGGTTTGAAAGTGCTGTTGCCCTGTGGAAGGCGGGAGTGCACTTCTGTCTCACCAACGACCACCCTGTGGTGCACGGGCGGAACCTGCGCGCCGTCGCGGGAATGCTCAGTGCCCGGGGAGTACCGGATGAGGACGCCCTCCGCAGCGTAACCCTCTGGGCGGCAGAACACGTAGGGGTCGGCGACAGAATCGGTTCGCTGCAGGCCGGAAGGGATGCGGATCTGGTCATGTGGTCGGGAGATCCCCTGGACGCGCGCACCTTTGCTGACCTGACCATCATCGATGGAAGGATCGTCTTTGAGAGGCACTGAGAGGGGTGCTCCTGGGCCAGTGTCTGGTGCCGAAGGTCGGTGCGACCGTCGTGTTTCTAACGGATCTGGCGGAGGAGGCGAAGTGAGCCTCCCGCTCTGCACACCGGGACGTATCTGATCGAGGGCGTATCGGCTGCTGTCTCGATGGGGCCCTGCAGTGCTGCAGTGGCAGGAGAACCGGTGCTTCTGAGCCTTCTGGTGTGGTAGTTCTGGCCCAATGGCTGTACTGATGGGTAGTCAAGGTGTGCAGCGCCCTGAGTTGGACTAACCGT
>PWUC01000159.1 GCA_003562655.1 Clostridia bacterium | reverse complement strand
ATTCTGTCACATAAGGTGCCAGCCAAGGTCGAAATCGAGTGAGCAGGCCCGTGCTGGCATCTCACTCGGGGGTGCTTCACACCGGCCACCCATGCCCGGCCTGCCCGGGGATTCCTTGAGTAAGCCTGGATACCTCGAAGACGGACGGGTCACTCCCGGGGGAGGGTAACATGGACATCGAAGACCATGCCCCACACATCCAGCTCAGCCCGGAGCGGCATCTCCCTGATGAGTCCTCCGATCGGGGCGGAAAACCGCAGGTAACTGTTCTTCTTCGTCCGGGAGTCTTCATCGATCCTGCCGCCGCTGCCCCGAGACTGCACGGACGTGGTTCTTCCGCTTACGGTTGCACCCATTATCCAGTAGGATTCAGCGGGCTCGTAGTGGACCAGCCAGGTGCCATTGTCCTCGTGGATGCCGGTCACAGGGAAGTTACCCCATCGGGTTTCGAAGGCGGTCTCGGTCAGGCGCGCATTCTCGTACATACCAACACTGTATGCGAGGACCGGAAAACGGACTGCCCGGGGAGAAACCCCCTCCGGGGGATCCGTGCGTTCAGCGACGACGACCAGGGGAGGGAAGCGGTCGGTCACCACGTCCATCGGCGTTGTGACGCCGTCGCTCCAGTGAAGAACGGGCTGACTCGGCCACAGGATCCTGGGCTCGCCGCTGCGGGCCTCGAGCTCCACCACTACCCGCACCAGCCCGTCTTCGGCGGTAACCGTCGTGTCGACGGGTACGAGATCCGGGGGGGATCCAGGTGGGGCATGTCGGGAGCACCCCACCCCTGAAAGGAGGATCAGCACCGCCAGGAGCAGGGGGAAGATCACACCACGCAGACCAGCTCGACGGCGAGAGCCGCGCCGTGATATCACCCTCATATTCGGGACGGTCGGTGCACTGGGCATGCTCTCAATCTCCTTAATACCAACATTATTCGGATGCGTTGTAAGTACGTGCCATGAGCATATCACCTCAGGCACCCACGGTAAATGACGTGGGGTACCTACTGCCGGTTCCACTGGTTATCATGCCCATGAGTGTGAGTGGTATGATGGTGTGCAGGCGGGGCCCTGTGCCGGGGGAGTCCCGCGGGGAGGAGACGGGAGCCATGAACGAACAGTATTTCCTTTCGGGACGAGTTGACCTCGCGCCCGATGAACAGCATCTTGACGCCCGTTTGCAGCTCACCCTCCGGGGGGCGCCGGAGATCCGGCAGCTGGATTTCCTCCTGCACGAGGACCTGCAAGTGAGGGCCCTGGAGGGAGATGCGGTCCAGGAATGGAGCTACATAGACCTGCCCCCGGGTGCGTTTGCCCCCGAGGGGCGAGGGGTGAGGGTCTCATTGAGTGAACCTCAAGGGGTGGGGCGAGACACGCTGATTGAGGTGGCATACTCGGGCTGCATCGGCACCGTGACCGACTTCGAAATCAACCGGATCACCGGCGAGTGGGTGGAGCTGGGTCTGTACAGTCCGTGGTTTCCGGTGGTGTGGCAAGACTCGGATCGACTTGCACTGACCTACTGCATCGATGTCAGTGTCCCGGGGCACTACCAGGTGGTCGGTGCCCACGCCGTGGATATGGATGGGGAGAGGTACCGCCTGAGCTCCTCCGCAGCGGTGCAGGACGTGGTCCTGCTGGCTGCTCCCCGCTTTCACACCGTGACGGGCGAGGGAGAGGGCCTTGGGGTGACGGTATCGGTGACCGAAGAAGGTGGGCGGGAGGCGGCAGCGGCGCTGGTGGATACGGGGATGTGGATTCTCTCCCATTACCGGGAGCTCCTGTCCGACGATACCGCCAGGAAAGTAGTGATGGTCGTCGCTCCCCGGTCCGTCGGTGGTGGTTATGTCCGGGACTCATTCATAGTACTGTCCGATGATGCCCTTGGCGATCTCGAGGACGACGGGATCCGGAGCTTTAAATGGCTCGCCCACGAATTCGCCCATCTCTGGTGGTACCGCGCTTCGGCGGAGACCTGGGAGGACTGGTTGAATGAATCCTTCGCGGAGTACTTCGCCGTGCAGGCCGTATCCGCGTGGCACTCTCCCGACGCTGCGGAGGCCATTATGCAGGACAAGCGAAAAAGAGCGAGGGATCTTCCGCCGATCAGGGGAATAGCGAGGGGGTCGGGGGAGGCCCACGCTGTCTTATATCACAAGGGCTGCGTCCTGTTGGATCGACTGGCGGACCGGATCGGGCGGGACCGCTTCACCGAACTGGCCCGGGCCCTCATCGCAGAGAACGTCGCATCAACCCGGCGATTTCTCCAGCAACTAGAAAGGGTCGCCGACCGCGATGCAGCCAGGGATTTCGGGTGCATGCTGACTGAGTAGTAGGCATCCACGGGTCAGAGAGGCCGGGTACGCACCCTGCCATGAGGATCCCGGCCTCTCCTCTTTCATCGTGAATGCTTCAATATCCCAGGTCTTCGGGCACCAGGACGACGGTCACCTCGGTGTTCCCCGGCTTGCGCTCCATGATCACGGTGATCGCACAGATCGTCGTACTGGGTCCGCAGTCGGTGCAGTACCCGGTCTTAGCGCAGGGCCTGTCGCCTCCCAGGCGCAGGGCGTTGATCGGACCGGCTACGCGCCTGCTCCGGGTTATGCCCTCCTCGAGATCGTGGGCTATCTTGTTGGCCCCGGCGACGATGATGACTTTCTTCGGACCGAAGACCATGGACGCCACCCGGTTGCCCGTGCCGTCGATGTTGATGAGTTTCCCATCGAGGGTGACGGCGTTGGTGCTCGTCAGCAGCACGTCCGAGTTCATCTGCTCAAGGCGGAGACGGCGCATCTCGTCCCCTGACTTGCCGGTAACCCAGTGCTGCACCACGTGGTTGCCCCGCTCAGAGAGCCTCTCGAGCAGGTTCAACTCCCGGATGGTAACGGTGCCGGGTACGCCCACAGTATCTCCCGGGCCTATGAGGCCCATCACCGTTTCCGCCGCCTCTTCGCGGTCGCTGACTACAACGGCATCAAAACCGTTGTCCCGCAGCGATCGGGCTGTCTTCTCACAGCGGAGTCTGTAATACGTGTCTCTTGCTTCCTGGTACTCTGACATCTTATCTCCTCCCACGCACAATGTCTCGGTCACCTATTTTCTTTTCGATGAAGGACTCCCGGGTCCTGCGCCCCGCGGAGGGCAGCGACTGTTATGGGCTTTTGGCTAGCCCGGGAAGAGCCCTGAGGCGATGGTTATCCGGCACGGCCGGACCACCTGGCCCGACCGTGCCGTCCGATGCCACCTGGTACTGAGGATATGCCGTTGCCCCTCAGAAGGACTGAAGGTAGCGTTCGACCTCCCAGGGCGTCACCTCCAGCCGTGCCTCGGCCGCCTCCCTGCGCCGTGCAGCCAAAAACCTCTCCAGGATGTGGGTGCCCACTGCTGCTGTCACCACCTCATCCTTCGCCAGGGCATCGAGGGCCTCGTCCAGCGAACGGGGAAGGGTTGCGATGTCTCTCGTCTGCCGCTCCTGCTCGCTCATCTCGTATATGTCTTCCTCGACGGGATCAGGAGGCTCCAGCTGTCGCTGGATGCCGTCGAGCCCCGCCTGCAGGATGGCTGCGAAGGCCAGGTATGGATTGCACGAGGGATCGGGCGAACGGAGCTCCACCCGGGTGGACGTGACCGGGGTCCTGGAGTCGGGAATCCGGATCAGTGCCGACCTGTTCTGGCGCGCCCAGGATACATTGACGGGTGCCTCGTAGCCGGCGACGAGGCGCTTGTAAGAGTTTACCGTCGGGTTCGCCAGGGCCGTGATAGCCCCGATGTGATCGATGAGTCCCCCGATGAAGTACCGTGCGGTATCGGATAGGTTGTACGGTTGGTCTGGATCATAGAATGCGTTGACTCCATCACGAAAGAGCGAAAGGTGGGTGTGCATGCCCGAGCCGTTTTCGTTCTGAATGGGTTTCGGCATGAAGGTAGCGTGAAGGCCCCTGAAGCCCGCCACTATCTTGGTCACCAGCTTGAAGGTGACGATCTTGTCCGCTGTATCGAGGATGTCGCTGTAGCGGAAGTTGATCTCGTGCTGGGCGGCGGCAACCTCATGGTGGGCAGCCTCGACGTTAAAGCCCATGGCGTCGAGGGCGAGCACTATGTCCTTTCGCACCTCTTCCCCCAGGTCGAGGGGAGCCAGGTCGAAGTACCCTCCATGATCGTGGGTGTTCAGGGTGGAGATGCCGTTTGCGTCCCTGTGCAGGAGGAAGAACTCGGGCTCAGGACCGGTGTAGGCGGTGAAACCGAGTTCCGCCGCCTTCACAACGGCCCGGCGGAGGGCAAATCTCGGGTCACCCGGGAAGGGAGAACCGTCCGGGGTGGTCACATCGCAGACCAGGCGGGCGGTACGCCGGTGCCCGTTGCTGACCGGGCAGAGGGGTCCGTCCGCTGTGTCGGCCCGCCACGGATACACCAGGAAAGTGTCGGGGTCAGCCTGAAGGTACATGTCCGATTCAAAGATGCGCGCGAAGCCCTCGATGGAGGAGCCGTCGAAAGCGATCCCGTTCTCCAGGACCCTGGGCAGCATGCTCACCGGTACCTCGACGTTCTTGGGGATTCCCGTTATGTCTGTGAACTGTAGTCGCACGAAGTGTACTTTTCGTTCTTCGACCAGCCGCAGGAGATCAGTGGCGCTCATCCTATCCGGGGACACATCTCCCACCTCCATGAAAGTATCCGATACTGAACATTACACGGAGAAGCTATCATAATGTACCGTAGGTGTCAAACAATAAATGCAATATGGATTGTATTGTTCGGCTTTCGCACCTATCCAAATGGTATAGTGAAGGTGTACGGTGGGTTCAACCGGGAACCTCGGCACACGTCTAGCAGGATCACGGCGCTCGCCACGACCTCGTCGTCAGCGGTGAACATGCGAGGAAGGGGGAATGAGAAGGGATACGGTGCCGGGATGAAGAATCACATGATAACCGGACGTGGGGAAGGAGATGTAAGCATGGCGATATGGAAGTGTCCCGGGTGCAGCTTTGCCTACGATGTGGACGACGACGAACGGCTGCCCGGCATGGATGAGATGATTCCCTTTGAGGAGATCCCTGCAGACTGGGCATGCCCCGGGTGTGGTGTCAAGAAGACGGAATTCAGGAAGATGGAGAAGGACTGAGTCGGGTTCAGCCCGACAAAGCGGCGGGCTCTGACAACGTGCGTGAGCCCGCCGTTTCGTGTGACCGTGACCCCCACGGGGCCAGGGATCTACCTTCACAGGCGACAGGTAGCAGTCCTCCATCCCACGAGGATTGCCAGGGCAACGCCCGCCGTCCAGGCGGTCGTTGCAACGAGGGTGATGTCAGTGTTGTTGGCCGCGACCCCGGTGAGAGCCCAGATGATGACCAGTGCGAAGGTCGGGTCCGTCCGGATGAGGAGGGCAGAAGCACCGAGAACCGTCGCCACGACGATGAGCACCACGGTCCAGCCGACCGCACTGATGCCCCATCCCTCCCAACCCGATGCATACAGGACCACGCTCACGTTCACTATCGTGGCCACGCTGATCCAGGCGAGGTATATGCTGAAGGGTAGCTTTAAGAACCAGCGGGCGGCGGGTGACTCCCATTCTTGCTGGCGAACGGCCAGGTACGTGGCTACCAGCACGACCAGCAGCGCCAGCATGATCACCAGCGACAGGGCGAGTCTCTCCCAGTGCCATGCGAACAGCCAGGCTGCGTTCAGCAGGGATGAGGCGATGAACAGGTGCCGGATCCGTGTCAGTCGCTGGTTGCTCTCACTGAGCAGTTGAAAGACCACGAATCCAGCCAGGGTCAGGTATATGAGACCCCAGATCGCGAAGACATACCCCGCAGGAGTTATCAGGGTCGGGTATCTGCCGGAGATCTCGGCCGTAGTCTGGTCATTGAGGGGAAGAAGGCTGGCCAGGGCGTTCACCCCCACCATGAACACGTAGGCGAGCAGGCTTAGGTACTTATCTGTCTTCATTGAGTCCGCTCCTTTCGGGCAGTCGACGTCTCAGTCCAGGACGGGGACGGCTGACGAGAACGCCCCCGGCCTCTGGCACTGATCTAACCCCCACCCGCCCTCTCCCTGAGCAGGGCGTAGGTGTAGGTGCCCAGTATCATCCCGGCAAGGGTGAAGAGCGCCATCAGCTTGCCCGATCCCAGCTGGGCGAGGACCGTTCCCGGGCAGGCACCGGACAGTCCCCACCCGGCTCCGAAGATCGCAGCACCGAGAGGGGACAGGCGCCCCAGCGGTTTCGTCGATATCTTCACCGGGTCACCGGTGATGGTCCGAAGACCCCCGGCCCGCAGGAGTCTCATGCCCAGGATGCCCACCATTATGGCGGTGATCAT
>PWUC01000252.1 GCA_003562655.1 Clostridia bacterium | reverse complement strand
GTTCAGTTCCTCGAGCAGGAGTGCCGGAAGAACATGATGGCCAGCCTGGTCAATGCGGCAGCCCTCCCACGACTGAGGGCGGCGGAATCGGCAGTCGAGCGGGTCGGTGATGACCTTTACCGTCTCAGTGCCGTGATAGAAAACGCGGGATGGCTTCCGACCCATGTCACCTCCCGGGGCCGCAACTCGTGGACCCTCCCTCCCCGCTTCCATCTGCAGCTGCCCGGTGGGGCGGCTCTGGTGATGGGTGAAAAAAGGGGCGAGGTGGGACATCTGGACGGCAGAAGTCGGGCCATGGATCGGGGTGTCCCGGACCGGACGCAGAAATTGGAGTGGCTGGTCCGATGTGAGGCCGGGGGATGTCAGGCGGAATTGAGCGTATCCGGAGATCGGTGTGGTCGTTGTGATGTGGCATTCGAATTGTGTTGAAGCTTGAGGGGGCGCAGGTCATTGAACGAACAAGGGTCCTCACGTGAAGGCGCAGGGCGAAAGATTCTCCCCGTCTACCTGCTGGTCGGCGAGGAGTCCTATCTGCGCCGAAAATTTGTCTCCCTGCTGCAGGAGCGGCTCGAGATCGATGAGGGTTCGCTGAACTTCAACCGGTACCGGGGCAGGGAGGCCACGGCCGATGCGGTCCTCTCCGCATGCAACATGATGACCTTTGACCGCAGAAAGCGCCTGGTCGTCGCTGTTGATCCGCCCGTGCTGACGGGGAACGGAGAGCCGGTCGAGGAAGACCAGTGGATCAGCTATCTTCGAGATCCCTCGGACATCAGCTGCCTCTGTGTCATGGTGGGTGCCATCGACAAGAGACGCCGCTTCTACCGGACCGTCAGGGACGGGGAGGTGGCGAGGATTGTGCCCTGCGACAGGCCCCGGGGGACAAAGCTGCAGGGCTGGGTCCGGGGACGGCTGTCATCGTGCGGTAAGAGAATCGCCCCCGCTGCCCTCCGCATGCTCCAGGAGCAGGATGTCTCGCTGGATCATCTTGACATGGAGCTGCATAAGCTGGTGACCTACACCGGAGAGCGGCAGGAGATATCCGCTGATGACGTTGCCGCGGTGACCTCCGTGGCCCGGGAGCAGGACATCTTTGCCCTTGTAGATGCCGTCGGGGTAAAGGACCCGCGAAGGGCCGTCGACCATCTTCAGTCCATGCTGTCTGCGGGAGCAGATCCCCTGATGCTCCTGGCGATGATCGCGCGGCAGGTCCGGTTGATCTGGCATGTCAAGTACGAACTCAGCCAGGGCAGCAGCTACGGGCAGGCAGCGTCGGCCCTGGGGCAGCCTCCCTTCGTGGTGAAAAAATGTGCCGAGCAGGGGAGGAACTTCTCCCCGGACCAGTTGGAGAGAGCACTGGAGCTGGTCCTGAATGCTGATCTCGGCATCAAGCGGGGCAAATGGCGACCGGAGGTCGCTGTGCAGAGGCTGGTCACAGTCCTGTCCAACCCCAAGCTTAACTTGCTCAGACAGTGAGGAGGAAGGGTCATACCTGGAGACATTCCGCCCGGCACTGGGTGAGTCTATGCTGCAGTGGGTGTCAGAGGGTGATCCCGCGCTCCTGCACGGCACGGTACAGCTGCGACTTCTTCCGCGCTGCCTGGTTTCGGTGCATGACACCCTTGCTCACCGCACGGTCAATGCTGCTGACGGCCTCGCGGAGACAGAGTTCCAGCTTCTCTTCTTCGCCTTCCTCGAGGGTTTCCCTGAACTTGCGGATTGAAGTTCTGACCCGGGTCTTGACCCGCTTGTTGCGCAGGCGGCGCTCTTCTGACGTCCTGACGCGTTTCATGGCAGAGTTGCTTTTCGGCAATGTGTTCACCTCCGGGCGAATTCTAACACAAATGGTCAGGGTGTTCAACGGTGATGTTCGGCGGTGCTCTGACTCAGGGACTCCAAAGTGGAGGCTGGTCGATGAGCTGGCGCTGCCCTCACTGAAGGCTGCGCCCTTCAGGGGCGATCGGGCACCCGTCCATCGCGAAGCAGGATGGCAATCACCCTGGCAAGGTTGCGGGCACTTTTCAGGGCCTCATCGAGGGTGTTCTCGGTGCCGCCCATTTCGAGAAGGAGGGCTCCGGGCAGGAGGTGCTGGTTGTAGCGGTAGTCTGAGGTCAGGGTTCTCAGGAACAACCCGGGGTATTCCGCCTCCATGGTCTGCGCCAGGTCTTCAGCGAACTGGGCGTTGAGCCTCCAGAGGGGGTGCTCCAGGTGCCTGTTTGTGCCCAGTACGATCATCACCCGGGCCCAGGTCTCTCCACATTCTGAGTGGAAGGCGGTGATCTCCCTGGGTGTTGAGTCTCGATGGATGTCCAGCAGTACTGTGACCGTGGGGTACTGCTGCAGGAGGGGGACGATCTTGTCTGCTGCGCGGGCGTAGGAGCCGACCCGGTTCATGCCGCTGCCGTCGGGCAGGGTATCGAAGTAGTCGCGGACGTGGATGACGCCGACCCCGTACTGCAGGTACAGCTCCTCGGCCAGTTCTGCTCCAACCCTGAGGACGTTATACTGATCATCTGCGATGAAGGGTTCCCTCGGATTGGGATTGCCGGTGGCCTCACGCACAGCACTCCAGTAGGATTCCTGGGTGTGGCTGTGGTAGATCATGACCTTCGGCTCTTTCATGTCCAGCCACAGGTGCGGTTTGTCCTGAAGTTCATCGTCGTCGGGCCGGGCGCCCGGCGATGGTCTGTCCTCCGGCGGAGACTCGGGCAGGTGTACGATATAGCTGGGCTGGGTCCCCGGGCCCGGGGGCAGGACCAGGGAGAGCATGGGATAGGCAGTCCTGAGATAGCTGAAGGGCTGTGACAGCCGGACATCGGTGAGGATGTAGACGATGCGTTCTGTGGCCTGCATCCAGGAGAGTCGGTCTCGCGGATCATCCTGGGACAGGCCGAGGCCTGGAAGGCCCCCGGCCAGGATTGATCGATACAGGTCGGATGAGAGGGGGATGGCACCGCTCAGGGTCTTCAGGGCCGTCAGCGGGCCGGGTCCCGTGGGCTGTGGAACCGCTGCGATGTCCTCCGGGTCGCTGAAGACCGGGACGGATTCCTCATCGAAGGAAGGAGGAACGGAGCGTCCGGCGAGGATGAGGGATAGCATGATTGCTCCGAGGTAGATCATCAGTACGTGGACTGAAATCCTCTGGGGCCGCCATCCCACGTGCCCGCCTCCTCACCCGATGGTGTTCCATTAGATTATACGGGCCAGATAAAGGGGATATGTTAGCGGATCTGCGTACGGGGAGCTGGGCTGCTCAGGGCTCCCCGCACGGGCGGAGTGTCAGGCTAACGCAGGGTTGTGGGTACGACGGTGTCGATCAGGCCAATGACCAGCGAGGCCAGAATGGCGCCCAGTACGGTCACCGTCACGCCTGCCACTACATACTGCACGCTCCATATGACCACTGCAGCCACGAGGAAACTCACCAGGCCGCGGTTGCGGGGACTCACATTCTCTCCCAGGATCGCCTCGATGCCCCAGGCGAGAAGTGTTATGACCAGGGCCGCCAGCAGTGCAGAGGTGAAGCCGACGACACTGAACCCGGGAATGACATAACCGATAAACACAAGAACCAGAGCTGACACCACGAATCTGACAACGGCAGAAAGCAAGGTTATCACCTCATGACCAGTTGTTGGACCATCAACAGTATTATGTACCCAATGCGTCCAATAGATGCAGTGGTGACGGCAGGGCGGTCTGCCCTGCGGTGGGCAGAGGCCGGCCCTGTTCCGGTCAGCAGTGCCGCTGCAAAGACACATGCACAGGATGCGGTCTGCGACTGTGGCCAGGTGACATGCTGCAAGGGGCTCAGGTAGTACACTGCAAGATTCTCTTGATGGTGGTGCTCTGGCGCACATTTCGCACCCTTCTGTGGTTGTCTTGAGCATTTATCCGTCTGCCAGATATTAGAGCATTCAGGTATCCGGAACCCGCGTGAAGATGTCTTCTGGCACCCCGATCAGTTTCAAGAGGCGCTTGGGGACAGGCATGTTGTCCGGTAGAACTCTACTTCCGTCAGGCATCTTGATCACCAGCATGTGATTGAGGAGCTCAAGAACCCGCTCACCGGTAGGACGGTAGCTCTTCACTTTGCCAACGAGGATGAGAGGCTCCGTTTCCGACTGCATGGCCTGTCGTACCCGCCGCTGCAGTACGCTGTATACCAAAAGGGCCATGAGAAACACGTAAGCAAGGGCCTCGACCCTCTGGGGCTTTTTCATGTAGACAGGGCCTACGACTTTTGGGTCCTTGATGAAGGCGAAATGCTGCGTCACCACGGTCTGCTCCTTGTAAGTCCTCAGTATGTACTCGTCGGTGATGTCTTTGGAAGACAGCTTGCTGATCAGCACGAAACAGCTGGCCTTTTCCTCTTCTTTCTGGATATACTCTGCGTTGCGTCTCATCTGTGGCACAATGCGGTATACCTGCTCATATTCGGGCATATATCCCCTGGGGGGCCTGCCAGGACGCTTTCGTTTCTTGCGCTTCTGTTCTGTCTCGACCTGATACTCCAGAAGGAAACGGGGATCATTGTGTTCCTTTTCGAAGACTCTCCAGGCCTCATGAGCATCGGGCTCACAGGCAAACTGCCGCTTCCCGAGCTTTGCCAGTCCCTCTTCCAGGTTCTTTTCTGCCTCATCCAGTCGTTTCTGTAGCCCCCTCGTCCTGCGCCGATCCAGGCTTGTGGAGTTGACCACCAGGAAGCGATAACGGTGATCATAAAGCGTCTCCTCAATGGAACAGACCCTGTATCTGGCCGCATCCTTCCGCTTCACAAGGGCGCCCAGTGATTGCCACTTCCCGCACTGCCAGGCCCGCTCTATCAACTCCTTTTCAAGCTTGAACTTGCCAGGAAGCCGGGAAATGAACGAGTGTTTCCCGGTGGAAAGCACCTTCAGGTTATCCTTCGATACCAGAGCGGCATCTGCAACATAAACGGGGCGTTTCCCCTCCGCCCGCAGATACTCAGGCAACTTCTTCAGCAACTCCTCATTCCATTTCACATCTGATTTGTTGCCGTCCAGAACCTCTCCCATCACCGGTATGCCGTCCTTCGTGACCCCGAGCCCGTACATGAACTGTTTCAGGTCAGGACGCTTGTCCTTGCTGTAACCGAAGGTCAACTTCAGGGCGGTTTCGTCGTCATCAATGTCGTACTCCCCGTGCACTGAGACACTGGTGGTGTCCGCATGCAGGGCATCAACCGTCACGTTCTCGGTACTCAAGACCTCCAGGACCAGGGCCTGGTAGACCTTCTCCGGATCCGCCTCGGCCAGTTTGTCCAGAGCACGGGCCAGGGCATCATCGTTCAGAGAGTGCCAGGAGATTCCCGGGCCGAACAACTTCTCAGTATCCATGTTGCTGTATGTCTGCTCTACCTTGTACAGGGGTCTGCGATTGAGAAGAATGTTGATGAGCAGGGCTATGATCCGCTGTCCTGGAGACAGCAGACACTGCGTTTCATCCCACGACAAGGCCGTGTCCAGTATCCTGCGAACACCCAATTGCTCGCACAAACTGTTCAATACGGGCGCCGGGCCATCATACAGAACTGTAACCATACCTGCTTTGCCTCCCTTCGTGCGAATCCTACCACAAAAGAGGAGAAAAGATAGACAACTAATGGAAAATGCAAAAGTTCTTATTGTCGCTCGCCTGGCTATCAGGGTGCGAAATGTGCGCTCTGGTGAGAGGGCCCGCGTGTAGCGGCCAGGTCTCGCGAAGCCCGTGCGGTCATGCTGTGGCGAATCCCTGCTGAGCCCTGAAGACGGAGCAGCTCAAAGAGATCCATACCACTCCTCGCAGACCGACCTCACGAACTCCGGATGGTCTGCCGTCATCCCGTCGACCCCAGACCTGAGCACATGCAGTATTTCCTCCCTGCAGTTCGTCTGCGCTCCCCAGACTCGAACTGAGAAGCCTCGCTCCCGGAGTGTCTCGACCATCTGGGCATTCACAGCACCGGCCCGGGGGCAGATGACATCGACAGAGGATGTGCGGGGATCCCCGAGCAGGTCCTCGACGCTCGTGTAGTGAATGCGGGCCGGCTTCTTTTCCGGGGCGCGGGACGGTGCGCACCTGGAGAACTGGACCAGTGCCTGAGTCGTGATCTCGGGCTGCAGATTCCGGGTCCTCTCCAGTGGATCCCAGTAAAAGGACGTCAGACTCGTCTGCTGCATCAGACCCCGGTCTCTGACAATTTCTACGGCCAGGTCCGTGGCCCGCTCATGACGGCGAGTTTCCTTTATTTCCAGGACCAGCTGCATCTCATCGCCGACGGCTTCAAGCAGCTCCTCCAGGGTCGGGACGCGTTCTCCTTCATAGATTGGGTCAAACCACGACCCGCAGTCGAGTTCTTTTATGTCCGCCAGGATGAGGTCCGAGACCCTTCCCCGACCATCGGTGGTGCGATCAACCGTCGGGTCGTGCATCAGTATCAGGTGACCATCTCGAGTCAGATGAAGATCGCATTCGATGTGAGTCAAACCGAGTTGGGCGGCCCTCCTGTAACCGGCCAAAGTATTTTCCGGAGCATCACTCGGGACGCCCCGGTGTCCAATGATCTGAAACTCGCAGCGTCTCGACATATGATCCACCTCCTGTGGATTGCAGCCTTTGCTTCCGAGGGGTGTGCTGTTGGCGGCAGAGGCGGGGCGCAGCACCCTCGATGTCCTTCTACTGAGGACCCGGTGAGTCCTTCAGATGCGTTGCAGATGTCCAGGTGGGATCCGATCATGCTCCCGGCATGTTCACCCGGCCTGTGAGCCCTGCCACCACAGAACTGAGCCCACTGCCGGCATCGGAGATGTCCCGGGCATCGGCCGGCGCCGGTTGCCCTTCCCGACGACAACACCCGCACTTCTTCCTGGACTCGCCCGGTCCGTACACCCCCCCGGACGTTGACGTGGGGGCTGAGTCCTGCTTCCGTTGACAATTGCTGCCCTTGGTGGTAGTTTAAAAGGCGCGATTAGCACTCTCCAGGTCAGAGTGCTAAGAGGGTATTCAGATGTCCACTGCATCTCAACCTCGTGTCCCCAAGAGGCGGTGAGTGATATGCATCTCGACGAGAGGAAGCGGAGGGTGATGCGGGCCATCGTGGAGGCCTATGTGCACAATGCGCAGCCGGTGGGTTCAAGGACGATCGCGCGAGATTATGATCTGGGCGTAAGTCCGGCGACCATCAGAAATGAGATGTCAGATCTGGAAGGCATGGGCTACCTGGAGCAACCCTATACCTCCGCAGGGCGGGTGCCCTCGGATCTGGGGTACAGGTTTTACGTCGACCAGCTGGTGATGGTGTCAGGCCCGTCGCGGGAGCAGCTGGACCGGATCCGACGCGTTCTGGAACGTCGCGTGTCGGCGGTGGAGGTCGTGCTGCAGACGGCTGGCCGCATCCTGGCCGAGGTGACGGATTGCCTGGCGGTGGTGGCTGCACCCTACCCCGAGGATTCAACCCTTAACGCGGTGGAGATAATCCCTCTGCGACCGGGCCGGGCGATGCTT
Organism: Clostridia bacterium; assembly: GCA_003562655.1. The sequence continues at coordinate 13,844 of PWUC01000252.1, read as the reverse complement.
CTGGTGATAACCGAAGAAGGGTTTGTGCAGAATCAGATCCTGGACCTGCCCGATGACGCCGGCATTGAGACCCTTCGGCACGTGTCGCAGGTTCTGACCCGGTTCCTGCAGGGGCACAGCCTGGAGGATGTCGCTCATGGGCTCATCTGGCGGGAGATGCGGTCGGAGCTGAACTACTGCCAGAGACTGCTGGATGTTGCCGCCGAGGCCCTGGGGGACCGGGACAGTACCCAGGCAGATTTTCACCTCGAGGGTGCGGTGAACATCATGAAACAGCCCGAGTTCCAGGATGTCCGGCGAGCCCAGAAGGTGCTGACTGCGCTGAGCCAGCATTCTGTCATTAGAGACATGTTTCGCCCCTTTCCAGTCGAAGGGGTCTTCGCCCTCATCGGAAGGGAAAACGTATATGAGGACATCTGGGACTGCAGCCTGATATCGGCTGTTTACTTCATCGATGGCCGGCCTTCGGGCAGACTCGGGGTGTTGGGGCCCCGGCGGATGAACTACGGCAGGATCATGGGAGTGGTCGAGGCCATCACCGAGGCGGTCAGTGATGTGCTCAGTCGGCTGTAGGGGACGGAGGACGTTCATTGAGCAAGAAACAGGTCGCGGGCGGTTCGGAAGTGGATGAGAACCTGTCGGCGCTTCTGACCAACGCCAATGCGGTTCGGGCCATTGCCTCTGCCGTCGGGGCGACCCTGGGAAGCAAGGGCCTGGATACCATGTTGGTGGACCGCTTCGGGGAGACCATCATCACCAACGACGGGATCACGATACTTAACAGCATGCAGGTGAGGCATCCCGCGGCCAGGCTGGTCATCAACACGGCCAGGGCCCAGGAGGAGGTGGTGGGGGATGGTACCACCACCGCCACGGTCATGGCGGGGGCGCTGTTGACCGAGGGCGTGAACCAGGCGATGAAGGGGGTTCCTGTGACCCAGATCATCGCCGGGCTCAGTTTTGGGATCGAACGGGCTGTGGACGCCCTCAAGAAGGACGCCATCAGGGTCGAGGGTCTGGATGATCCGCTCCTCGGACAGGTTGCACGGATCGCGGGGCGCATGCGGAGCGACATTGCTGAATTAGTCCTGGAGGCAGCCAGGCTGGTGGGTCCTGACAAGCTGAGGGATCCGGTCTTCAGACTTGCCGATGCGGTCCTGTCCCAGGAGGGGGCCGACAACGAGGTCTTCTCCGGCATTATCGTGGAGAAGGAGCCCCTCAATGACCAGATGCCCTCGGAGCTGGAGGGACGCGTCAGCATTCTCGTGGTGGATGACGCCCTGGAACCGGAGGAGATGGAGGAGGAGGCCCTGGCCACCGAGGCAGGCTTCAAGAAATATCTCCGGATCCGGGAGGAGTTCACCGATAGCCTGCACCGCCTGGTGGACATGGGGATCGGGATGGTCGTCGTAGACCGGGGGGTCTCTGACATTGCCGAGGAGATCCTGACCGACGGCGGGGTGATGGTGCTCAAGCGGGTCTCCTCTGCCGATCTGCGGCGCCTGGCGGAGCATGTCGGAGCCAGGCCGGTGAAGCGGACTGCCCTGAATCGGCCGCAGGCCGACCTGCAGAAGTGCCTGGGCGCAGCCGGTACGGTCCGCCACCTGGAACAGCTCCAGCACGTGCGGGTCATGGGCGGGCTGGGTAAATCCCTGGCCACGGTGCTGGTCGGCGCCTCCACGGGTGAAGTGGTCGATGAGCGAAATCGGATAGCCCGGGATGCCGCCGGTGCGGTGCAGGCCGCCTTTCTGGGAGGGGTGGTCGCCGGGGGAGGAGCGGCGGAACTGGCCGCCTCGGGGGATCTGCTGCAGTCCCGGGCAGAGCTGCGCGGTATGACCGGCTACGGTCTTGACTGTGTCATAGAGGCCCTGAAGCGACCCTTCTGTCAGATCGTCGACAATGCCGGTTTCAATGCCCTGGAGAAGATGGAGGAAGTCATCGCCGCCCAGGTGCAGGCGGAGTCAGCCAGGCTGGGCATTGACTGCGACGGAGGCCAGATTGCGGATATGGTTGAACTGGGAGTGGTCGACCCTCTACCGGTCAAGACATATGCCCTGCGAGCGGCCGGTGAGATCGCGGAGGCCATACTGCGGATAAACACCATCATTCGCGCCAGGGATGAGGAGGGTCCGGAGCAGGTGAGCGACCCATCCAGTGTGTAGTTTTGGTGTCCTCGAATACGGGAGCGTGATGCATTTGCAGGAGGAAAAAGATAGACAGGAACAGGATCAGGCGTGTGAAGGTGAGGGGCAATCCGAGGAGTGTCTGCTGGAGGAGCTGGAGAATCGTTGTGAACAGTACCTGGAAAGGCTCATGCGCACCCAGGCTGAGCTGGAGAACTACCGGAAGCGCACCGAACGCCACAGGCGGCAGATGAGAGGGGACGTGCAGGCTGAGACGGTGGCGCGGTTCCTTCCGGTGATCGATAACCTGGAGAGAGTTCTTGCGGTCGCTGATGACAAAGACCCCGTCCGGGACGGCGTCGCCATGATCCTGGAGCAGGTTGAGGGGATCCTGCAGAAGATGGGGGTCTCGAGGATGGCGACAGTGGGGCAGCCCTTTGATCCCCATTGGCACGAGGCCATCGGGGCCGTACCGACAGCGGACTACCCCGAGGGTACAGTGGCCGAGGAGTTTCTGTCAGGATACCGGATGGAGGAACGGCTGCTGCGCGCGGCGCAGGTGTTGGTGTCCAGGCAGGTTTGCTGTGAAAAACATGAGGATCATTCGGTCATCAATGACAATAGGGAGGAAGAATAGACCATGGCAAGGGTTCTTGGCATCGACCTCGGTACTACAAACTCCTGCATGGCTGTAATTGAGGGAGGGGAGCCCACCATCATCCCAAACGTGGAGGGGCAGAGAACCACTCCTTCCATTGTGGCCTTCACGGACAGTGATGAGAGACTGGTGGGGCAGGTTGCAAAGCGCCAGGCGATCAGCAATGCTGATCGGACCGTGACCTCGATCAAGCGCAAGATGGGTACCGATCACCGGATTGATATCGACGGTAAGACATACAGCCCCCAGGAGATTTCCGCCTTCGTCTTGCAGAAGCTCAAAAACGACGCCGAGGAATACCTCGGAGAGGAAGTAAACCAGGCGGTGATCACGGTTCCGGCTTACTTCTCAGACAGCCAGAGGCAGGCGACCAAGGATGCGGGACAGATCGCCGGTCTCGAGGTCCTGCGCATCATCAATGAGCCCACCGCCGCCTCCCTGGCCTACGGGCTGAACGAGAAGGAGGATTCGACCATACTGGTCTATGATCTGGGCGGTGGAACCTTTGACGTGTCCGTGCTCGAGCTGGGCGATGATGTGGTCGAAGTGAGGGCGACCAGTGGCGTGAACATCCTGGGCGGTGACGACTTCGATGAGCGCATCATGGACTGGATGGTCAGCGAGTTCAAAAAGGAACACGGCGTCGACCTCAGCAGGGACCGACAGGCAGTGCAGCGCCTCAAGCAGGCGGCCGAGGAGGCCAAGATAGAGCTGAGCACCGCGCCGAAGACCTCCATCAGCCTGCCCTTTATCACCGCCGACGCCTCGGGTCCGAAGCACCTGGAGATGACCCTCACCAGGGCGAAGATGGAGGACATGATCTCCGACCTGGTGGAGAAGACCATTCCGCCACTGCGAAGGGCGATGAGCGACGCCGGGTTGAAGCCGGCGGACATCGACAGGCTGATTCTGGTCGGAGGGTCGACCCTGGTTCCCCTGGTCCAGAAGCGCGTGAAGGACATCCTCGGCAAAGATCCCTACAGAAAGAACATTGATCCCATGGAGGTGGTGGCCAAGGGTGCCGCGATCCAGGCCGGGGTCCTCGCCGGTGAGGTCAAGGATGTTCTGCTTCTTGACGTGACCCCTCTGTCGCTGGGGATCGAGACCCTGGGAGGGGTTTTCACCAGGCTGATCGAGCGGAACACCACCATTCCGACGGAGAAGAGCCAGATATTCTCCACGGCCGCGGACAGTCAGACCCAGGTCGAGATTCACGTGCTGCAGGGCGAGCGTCCAATGGCCCGGGACAACAGGACCCTGGGAAGGTTCCTTCTCGACGGCATTCCTCCAGCTCCCAGGGGTGTGCCGCAAATCGAGGTCAGCTTCGACATCGATGCCAACGGCATCGTGAACGTGTCTGCTGCGGATAAGGCCACGGGCAAGGAGCAAAAGATCACCATCAAGTCTTCGAGCGGACTCTCCGAAGAGGAGATCGAACGCATGCTTCACGAGGCTGAGGAGTACGAGGAGCAGGATCGGAGGGCGAGGGCCCTGGCCGAGGCGCGCAATGAAGCCGACACGGCCGTCAGCACCGCCGAGCGGACCCTGAAGACCCTCGAGGACAAGGCCGATGCCGCCCTGGTTGAGAAGGTGCGGGGACGGATCGCAGAGGTGCGCGAGGTCCTGGACGATAAAGATGCTGAGGTTGACCGGATACGGTCCGTCACCGAGAGCCTCACGGATGCCCTGCAGGAGCTGGGTGCAGCCGCGTACGGTACGCCCGGTGCCGACCCGGAGGGTTTTGAACAGACCGGTTCAGATGACAGTGTGGACGCCGATTACGAGGTCAAGGAATGACGGCATGAACACCGGGGAGTGACCATCCATTGCCAGCTGGGAAAGATTATTATGAGATTCTCGGGGTGTCGAGGGGCGCGTCGGACAAGGAGATAAAATCGGCCTACCGCAAACTGGCCCGGAAACACCATCCCGACGCCAATCCCGGTGATCCGGAGGCTGAAAGCCGGTTCAAGGAGATCAACGAGGCCTACCAGACCCTGAGCAATCCAGAGAAGAGGAGAGCCTACGACCAGTTCGGGAGCGCTGGAGCCGGGGGCTTTGGCGGCTTCGATCCCTCAGACTTCACCGGTTTTGGTGATTTCGGTGATCTCGGCGACATTTTTGACGCCTTCTTTGGCGGGGGCCGGGGCCGGGGGCGCGGGCCATCCCGGGGTCGTGACGTCGAGGTCAGCGTGACCCTTGACTTTGCGGCGGCTGCCTTTGGAGTGGACCGGGAAGTGCAGATTACCCGCGCCGAGCCGTGCCAGACCTGTGACGGCAGCGGGGCCCGCCCCGGAAGCAGTCCACAGACCTGTCCCCAGTGTGAGGGGGCGGGCCGGGTCAACGCCTCGCGGAATACCCCCCTCGGTCAGTTCGTCACCAGCAGCACCTGCCCCCGGTGTCACGGACAGGGCCGGATCATTGAAGACCTGTGTCCCGAGTGCCGGGGTCGGGGCAGGACCCAGCGCAAGCGCAAGGTCCTGGTGAATGTTCCCCCGGGGGTGGAGGATGGAATGCGCCTGCGGATGGCCGGTGAGGGTGAGATGGGAGGACTGGGTGGCCCCAGGGGTGACCTTTTCATCAGGATCCGGGTCAAGCCGCACCCAGTATTTGTCCGCCGGGGCAATGACGTGCACAGCGCGGTCACCATCAGCATGGTGGAAGCCTGCCTCGGAAGCGAGAGGGAGGTCGAGACCCTGGATGGTTCCGAGACCATCCGCATTGAGCCCGGCACCCAGAACGGGGACACCATGACGCTGCGTGACAAGGGCATTCCCTACCTTAAGGGATACGGCCGCGGTAACCACGTGGTCACCTTCAAGGTGGCGATTCCGACGGATCTTACGGAGCAGGAGAGGAACCTGCTGCTGGAATTTGCGTCTTTGCGGGGGGAGACCATAGAAGTGCCCGACGAAGGCTTCCTGAAGCGAGTTCGGCGGGCCTTTAAGGGTGCGAAGGAGAATGGATGATCTCTGGGAGGTTTCGGTCTCGGTGCCCACAGGGCTCAGCGACGTGTCAGCAGCCCCGATCGCCGACCTGTCGCCCGGTGGCTTTGAGCAGCGCGACGGCAGGGAGGGCAGGTCGCTGTTTGTCTTCTACTGGCCCGTCGAGGTTGCTGACGAGAAGACCGTCCTCTGCCGGACAATGAAGGTCATGTCTGCCCTGACCGGGGATGCTGCGGTGCACGTCCGGCAGGTTTCCGGGTCGGACTGGGTGCAGTGTGTTCGCGAGGGCATGGGACCGGTGAGGGTGGACCCCGTCCGGGTGGTTCCTCCCTGGCGCGCCGGCGAGGCCCCGGACGACACCTGTGAGGTGGTGATCGCCCCCGGCCTCGCCTTCGGTACTGGATACCATGAGAGTACGCGGCTGGCCCTTCGCGGGGCGATCGAGGTCATCCGAGAGGGAAGGGTCGCGGCCGTTCTGGACGTGGGGTGCGGCACTGGGGTGCTGGCGATAGCTGCTCTGAAGCTGGGCGCAGGCAGGGCCTTTGGCTGTGATATCGATCCGGCGGCTGTGACCAGTGCCCGCCGGAACGCCGTTCGCAACGGGGTATCGGCGCGCCTCACCCTGGCATGCTGCGACGTGTCCGGCCTGGCTGCCCATTGTTGGCCTTCATCCTATCCCCTCGTGATGGCGAATCTGACCGCCCCCATCATCCTGTCCCGGGCCGAAAGCCTCATGGCGGTGACGGCACCCGGAGGGAAGCTGGTCCTTTCCGGCCTCTACCGCGAGCTGTGCGGGGGGGTCTGTGATGTCCTCGGCTCGGGATGGCGGGTCGACAGAGAACTGTCCGAGGGGGACTGGAGAGCCCTGGTCTGCCGGCGCCCATCATGATGTGCGAGAGGTGGTATCCATGGGACCCAGGGTGGGGCTCCTTGCCCTCGGGTGCAAGGTGAACCAGTATGATGCCCAGGCCCTGCGGGAGGTATTTCTGCGGCGCGGCTTCGAGGTGGTCGGGTTCGATGAGATCGCGGACGTATACGTAGTCGCCAGCTGCGCCGTGACGGGGGGAGCCGCCGCCAGGTCCCGCCAGATGACCCGCCGCGCCCGCAGGATGAATGCCGGGGCCGTTGTCGCGCTGGTCGGCTGCTATGCGCAGGCCGCGGCCACCCGCTCCGGGAAGGGCGAGGCAGAGAGGCTGGAGCAGCTCCCGGCGGACCTCTTGTTTGGCGTGGGGCAGACGGAACCCATTGTTGATGCTGTCACGGCACTGCTGGAGGAAGGGGACGTGCAGCGGTATCATGTGCCGAATCCGTGGTCAGAGACATCATCAAAGTACGACTCGCCCCGGGTGTCCTCCTTCTCCGGGCACAGCCGGGCGCTGGTCAAGGTCCAGGAGGGCTGCGATGAGTTCTGTGCCTACTGTCTCATTCCCTATCTTCGGGGCCCTGTTCGCGGTCGCCCTCCCGGTGAGATCACCGAGGAGGTTGACAGACTACTGCAGGGCGGTTTCCGTGAGGTCGTGTTGACCGGGATCAACCTGGGTGCCTACGGACGCTGTCCGGGGGTCGACGAGAGTCTGACCGGTCTTGTCGATCGCCTGCTGCAGATTCCCGGTCGATGGCGTCTGAGGCTGAGCTCACTCGAACCCATGGACCTCGATGACGGGTTGTTTGAGGTGATGGCATCCAGTTCCCGGGTGGCCCGGCACCTGCACCTGCCGTTGCAGAGCGGGAGCGGCCGAACCCTCGAGCGGATGGGCCGCCGCTACACCCCCGGAGGGTACCGCGAGTTGGTGGATGGGGCCCGCGGGTATATGGCGGATCTCGGGGTCAGCACCGACCTCATGGTGGGATTCCCCGGGGAAAATGACCGGGATCACAGACAGACACTGGAGTTTGCCCGGCGGGTGGGTTTTTCCCGCATACACGCATTCCCCTTTTCCGCGCGACCGGGAACCCGGGCCGCCCACCTCGATGATCAGGTCCCTCCAGAGGTCATCCGGGAGCGGCGGGATGATGTCCTGCAGCTGGCCCGCCGTTCAGCGGCGGAGTTTCACCGCGAACAGGTGGGTACCGTCGCCGAGGTACTGGTCGAGGACCGGGTCACCGGGCATCCCTTCGAGAGCGACCGGGGGAGCCTGTGTCATACCGGATATGCCGGCAATTATGCTCCCATGTGGATCCCGGCCGGTGAGGGGGAGGACCGGACGGGCCGGATTCTTCGCGTCCAGGTGCTGGATGCGGCCGGGGAGGGATGTCTTGCCGTCCCCGTCCGGTCGAGTGGTTTCAATCCAGTTTCTGAGTAATACTATGAGAAAGAGGATGTGAAGATCGCAGGAGGTGGGCTGGGTGGGTCAGGGTAGGACAGAGCTTGCGCTTCTCTTCGGAGGGTCATCGGAGGAACACGATGTGTCTATGATGTCGGTCCGGTCGATATGGGCGGCCCTGAACAGAGATCGCTATCATGTGATCCCCATCGGAATCACGCGGAGCGGCACCTGGTATCTGGCTGAAGATCCCGAGGAATGGATCGAGGAGGGGATCCCGGCCGGACTTGGGGAAGAGGGACGGGTCAGGCTGAATCCGGGCCCAGGTGGAGGCATGCTGGTGGGACCACAAAGCCGGCGGCTGGAGGTGGAAGTGGTCTTTCCGGTGCTGCACGGGCCCTATGGTGAGGATGGGCGCGTGCAGGGAGCCCTCGACCTGCTGGGAATACCCTACGTCGGCAGCGGTGTGGCCGCGTCGGGCGCGGCCATGGACAAGGAGATCATGAAGAATCTTTTCCTGGCTGACGGGCTGCCGGTGACGGACTTTCTTGCCTACCGGATTGACGAGATATCCGCCGATGAAGAAAGCATTGTAAAGGAGACCGAGGAGAAACTGGGGTTGCCGTGTTTTGTGAAGCCAGCGTGCCTGGGTTCGAGCGTGGGCGTCTCCCGGGTCAACCGGGCAGAAGACCTGCCCGGGGCGCTGCGGACCGCGGCTGCCCACGACTCGAAGATTCTCGTTGAACGCGCTGTGACCGGGGCCAGGGAACTGGAGTGCAGTGTCCTGGGCAATGCCGAGATCCGCGTTGCAGGTCCCGGTGAGATCGTGCCGGCGGGCTGCTTCTATGATTATGACGCCAAGTACTTCGATGAGGACACGCAGCTGATCATACCGGCTTCGGTGTCCGGGGAGGTGACCGCCCAGATCCGGGATCTCGCCGAACGCGCCTTCCGCGCTGTGACCGCCCGGGGGATGGCCCGGGTGGATCTGTTCTACCAGGAGGATCGGGGTCTGGTCCTTCTCAACGAGATAAACACCATCCCCGGTTTCACGACCCGGAGCATGTACCCGCTGCTCTTTTCTGCGGAGGGGCTCTCCTTCGGCGATCTTGTGGATGAGCTGGTTGACCTGGCGCTTCAGTACAGCCGCTGGGAGCGGGGAGAGGAATTGAGTCGGGACATGTAGAAGTATCTGGAACAGAGGTCGCGTTCGGGTCGGAGGCTGAGAACAATGGTTGAGAGGCTGATGCGACAGAGGCGGCGCCACCTGAGTCTCACGGTGCTGATTGCTATCATAACGTTCTCGCTGGTCCTCCTTAACCCCGCCGGAGAGGCGACGGCGGAAGGTGATCGCCCGGCTTCGGTTTTCGTGCTGCCGGTCGAGGGGACCATGGAGGCTGGACTCGCTTCCTTCGTGCGCCGCGGGGTGCGGCAGGCAGAGGAGCAGGGGGCAGACGTACTCCTGGTTCGCATCAGCACTCTCGGTGGAACAGTTGATGCTGCCCTCGATATTCGTGATCTGCTGTTGGAGACCCACCTGGAGACGGTGGCTTTTGTCAGGGGCCGGGCCTGGTCTGCCGGAGTGTTGGTCACCATCGCCTGTGAGCGGGTGGTGATGGCCCCCGGCTCCTCGATGGGTGCAGCTGAGCCCCGGCCAGCGGAGGAGAAGATCATCTCTGCGTGGCGTGCCGAGCTGGAGGAGACAGCCAGTCACCGGGGGCGTGATCCTCAGCTGCTGGGCGCCATGGTCGACAAGGATATGGAGATTGAGGGGGTGGTGGAGGAGGGCAAGCTCCTCACCCTCACGGCCACCCGGGCCCTGGAACTGGAGCTCATCGACGGCATTGCCTCCACTGAGCTTCAGGCCCTGGCCATCCTGGGGATCCACCCCGCCGAGATGGTGGTGATTGAGCCCTCCACCCTGGAGATGTTCGCTCGCTTTGCCACCAGCCCGTTTGTGGCTCCTCTGCTTCTCGCTGCGGGCTTCGTCGGACTGTTGGTGGAGGTGGCCATACCTGGTTTCGGGGTGCCCGGTTTACTGGGGCTTCTGTCTCTGGCCGCCTATTTCGTCGGTCACATCGCTGCGGGTTACGCCGGGCTTTCGATTGTTCTTCTCTTCGCCCTTGGCATGGGGCTGCTGGTCACCGAGGCGTTCATACCGGAGTTTGGCGTCTTCGGTGTGGGGGGTATGGTTGCCATGATGGCAAGCATATACCTGGCATCCCCGACTCCTGCCGCCGCCCTGCGCTCTATCCTGGTGGCCTTCGGCGCGCTGGTGGCCGCGGCGATTGCCCTGATCCGCATGGGGCACCGGTTCCCCCTGTGGCGTCACCTCCTACTGGCAGAGCAATTGACGACGGCGGGCGGATATGTGTCACAGAAGAGTCTGAAGGATCTCGAGGGGCAGCGGGGTGTCGCTATCACACCGCTCAGGCCCTCAGGTACTGCTGAATTTGACGGCACCAGAGCCGACGTGGTCAGCGAGGGCGGCTTCATAGCCTCCGGTGCGACAGTACAAGTCATACGGGTAGCGGGAAGACGAGTCGTGGTGCGTTCTGTTCCAGAGTAGACTTCAGATAAGGAGCTGGTTCGTGTGGAAGCGTTGATTTTTGCCCTGTTTATCGGGGTCGTTGGTCTGGTCCTTCTGGTGGTGATCTTCAGCTTCATACCCCTGGGACTGTGGATCTCCGCGCTGGCGGCCGGGGTGCGCGTCAGCATAATGAGCCTGGTGGGAATGCGTCTGCGGAGGGTTCCTCCTGCGCGCATCCTGAATCCGTTGATCAAGGCCAACAAGGCAGGACTGGATCTGAGTGCTGACAAGCTGGAAGCTCACTACCTGGCCGGTGGCAACGTGGACAGTGTTGTGGATGCCCTGATCGCCGCGCAGAGAGCGGAGATCGACCTCAGTTTTGAAAGGGCAGCGGCCATTGACCTGGCGGGTAGAGAGGTGCTAAAAGCGGTACAGATGTCGGTCAACCCGAAGGTGATTGAGACCCCCGTTGTGGCCGCTGTGGCCAAGGATGGAATAGAGGTCAAGGCCAGGGCCCGGGTGACGGTCAGGGCCAACATAGACCGGCTGGTCGGAGGTGCTGGCGAGGAGACCATCATCGCCCGCGTCGGTGAGGGCATCGTGACGACCGTCGGTTCTGCTGTCAGTCACGAGGCGGTGCTTGAGAATCCGGACTCCATTTCTTCGACCGTGCTGCAGAAGGGGCTGGATGCGGGAACGGCCTTCGAGATCCTGTCCATTGACATCGCCGACGTGGACATTGGCCGCAACATCGGTGCGGAGCTCCAGAGTGACCGGGCCGAGGCCGACAAGCGCATAGCCCAGGCCAAGGCAGAGGAACGCCGGGCCATGGCCGTCGCCCGGGAGCGTGAGATGAAGGCCAGGGTCGAGGAGATGAGGGCCAGGGTGGTCGAGGCCGAGGCCGAGATCCCCAAGGCCATCGCCGTCGCCTTCCGCGAGGGCCATCTGGGCGTCATGGATTACTATGGCCTCAGGAACCTGCAGTCTGACACCGAGATGAGGGATTCGATCTCGCGGCTGTATCCGGACGAAGAGGAAGATCTCCCGGGAGACACCCGGGATCGAATCGATGAGGAATAGGGATGATCTGGAAGGAGAGATGACGCCGTGAATCTGTACCTCCTTCTGATAATTGTTGTTGTGTGGATGTTCGTCAGCTGGTTCGTCCAGGCGGTCCAGAAGGCCCAGAGATCCCCTGGTTCCCCGGTGAGGCCCCGTCCGGGCCGGGAGGAGTCTGCGAGGGCCCAGCGGTCACGTCGAGTGAAGGCGCCGCGTTCGGTGCAGGAGAAGGTTGAGCCAGTGTCAGAGGAGAGGCCCGGGCGGCGAAGGAAGAGGAGAACAGAGACCCGCGAATCCGCCAGCCTGGCGAAGGAGACCACGAAGCTCAGTGGGGAGAAGGTGGTCATGGGGGTGATCATGTCAGAGGTTCTGGGGCCGCCCAGATGCTTCAACCCTCACCGTCCCCCTGTGGCGCGGAGGAATTAGCGACGCTTGCCTCTTCATCTCAGGATGAGCCCTGCCGGGCAGTGATGGATCTGCCCGGCACTGTCATCCGGGCCACCTCAGTTGTGTAGGATGGTCTGGGGTGAGTTGAAAGAACGGTGCTGCCGCGAGCGCCCTGTGAGGAATGCACCTGCAGTGAGTGGCCGAGGCGGAACCCTTCCCGTCCCAGCTTCGTCATAATCAGGACAGGGTGGTGGCGGAGGGGTTTTGCCTGCATGTGAGAGCTCACGGCACTTCCAGTGGGACAGGCCGAAGGGCGATCAGACCTAATGCTAACGTGGGCGTTCTCCGAAACTATGAGTGAGGAAAGGAGAGTTCGACTATGAACGTGGCCTTCTTCCTGACACCCAAGTCAGAAGTTGCGTGCATATCACTGGACTCAACGATGCGCGAAGCCCTCGAAAAGATGGAGTACCGTCAGTATACGGCGGTTCCTCTCATCGATGAGGACGGTTCATATGTGGGGACCCTGACCGAGGGCGACCTCCTCTGGGAGCTCAAGAGAAGGGATGTCTTCTGCATCAGGGACCTGGAGAGAGTACCTCTGAAGCAGGTACGCCGGCAGGTTGAGCACCAGGCGGTCTCAATCTATGAGGATGTTCAGTCTCTTCTGTCGCTGGCCCTGGAGCAGAACTTCGTCCCGGTGGTCGACGACAAGGGGGTGTTCATAGGCATTGTCACTCGGAAGACGGTCATCGAGTTTTTTGCCGCGGAGTACCTCGAGAAGCATACGCTGAAGGGGATGTCAGTCGCTCTGCACACCGAGGACCGCTGACACAGCCACTGCACCCGGGCGTCATCATCACCTCGGAACTCCCTGTTCAGAGTGACGGGGTTCCATCGCCGGGTGCCAACAGGATGACGTTCGGCGAGGACCTCAGAAATGACATGTTGCATGAGTTTCCCATCTGCAATGATCAGAGGATGCGCATCATCAGTTCAGAGACCATAGGTTCATGGGTGTCCGTCGCTGGGGGCCTGCAGTCCTCGCGTACGTGCACGGCGCCTTTCCAGCCCATTCACCGGGATCCAGCCATGATGTCGTATCGCCCACCCGTTTTGGTACCCGGACCGCAAATTCTTCACCTCTGATGCCGCCCGTTGTCTGTGGATGGCTGTCCGCCGCAGCAGCGAGAGACAGCCGCCAGTTGCCAGACGGGCTGCATGTTCCCTGCGCCCGAGATCCAGCAGGGGCAGACGATCATGATTGGATGCTGGCGTTGTGCTCTGAGTCCCGGGCCATGAAGGCGGCGAGTCTGTCCTGACAGCGCAGGTGTCCGGGATCTCTGCGCGGATCCCGGACAGCAGATGCACAGCCGCTGGGCGGAAGTTGGGTCAGGGCCGCTGACCGTGGAGGACGAAGGGGCCTGCACACAGGCAACCGGGCCCATTCCTTTGGCTTCCTCCCCGCGATGCCGGTGGGAAACCGCCTCGAGTGGCGGAGGAACAGGCCTGGGCGACGGCGCTGCAGAGCGATTTAGTTGCGGCAGCTGCGGATTGCAATGCTACGGTTTGCAAATACACCCATACCGATATGATGAGATTATGAATAATCGGGGGTGTATGTGAATGAGATGCTTCAGCTTACTGCAGGGTCAGCACTGAAGAACAGAGTAGTACTACAGCGACGGGTGCGACAGGCGATGCAGTCGGAAACAGAGCCTCTGATCCTGGTCGGGCGAGTGAAAACCTACCGCCCCACGGGTCGGCGAATCCTGGAACTTCTCAATCACATGCTGGTGATCAAGATGCCTGATGGAAGTAGGATACTGCCGGACAATATCCCTGTTCCCGAGAGGGTGTTGAGGCTGCTGGGATTGC
>PWUC01000105.1 GCA_003562655.1 Clostridia bacterium | reverse complement strand
TGGCATTTCTGAATAGCAGTTGCATGTCTATGCGTAACATTAGTATAATCATACACATGTTACGTCCTGCATAGGGTTGTTTGATCACCATAAGGAGTGTGAGCAATGAAGAAAGTCGTACTGGCCTATTCAGGAGGACTGGACACATCTGTAGCGGTGAAATGGCTCCAGCATCGACACGGCTGCCAGGTCATAGCCCTTGCCGTCGATGTGGGTGCAGCCAGAGACCTCGACATGGCAACGGATAAGGCCCTGCGGATCGGCGCCGTACACGCTCGCGTCATCGATGCCCGAGATGATCTCGCAAATAACTACATCCAGCCGTCCCTCAAGGCCAATGCCCTGTACGAGGGGAAGTATCCGCTGGCCTCCGCCCTCTCCCGGCCCCTGATCGCAAAACTTTTGGTGGAGGTGGCAGAGGAAATGGGAGCCGAAGCCGTCGCCCACGGATGCACGGGCAAGGGCAACGACCAGGTGAGGTTCGACACCTCGATCGCTGCTTTGAACCCGGATCTGGAAATAATCGCTCCCGTTCGGGAGTGGCCCATGTCCAGAGACGATGAAATTGCCTACGCCCAGAAACATGGCATTTCCGTCCCTGTGGGGAGTGAAAACCCCTTCAGCATTGATGAAAACCTGTGGGGACGCAGCGTCGAGTGCGGTGTCCTGGAGGACCCCTGGGTTGAGCCTCCCGAGGAGGCCTTTGCGTGGACTGCCCCGCCCCAGGATGCACCCGATCGCCCCGAATACCTGGAAATCAGTTTTGTGCGTGGAGTCCCCACCCAGCTTGACGGTCAGGGGATGGGCCTGACGGAACTGATCGAAACCCTGAATGTGATCGCCGGTCGTCACGGGGTGGGCCGCATTGACCACGTGGAAAACCGGCTGGTGGGGATCAAGTCCCGGGAGATCTATGAAGCTCCCGCAGCCACCGTTCTGATCGACGCCCACCGGGAGCTGGAGAGCTTCACCCTGCCCCGGGAGCTGGGGCACTTCAAAGCAACCCTGGAGCCCAGATACGCGGAGCTGGCCTACAACGGGCTGTGGTATTCGCCCCTCAGGGAGGCCCTGGACGCCTTCATGGACAGAAGCCAGGAGAGCGTGACCGGTTCGGTGCGCGTCAAGCTGTTCCGGGCGAACTGCCAGGTGGTGGGCAGAAAATCCGAACACTCCATGTATGACCTGTCGCTGGCCACGTACGGTGATGACGACACCTTCGACCATCAGGCCGCCGAGGGCTTCATCGAGTACTGGCGGCTGCCCACCGTGGTATACTCGGAGAAGCACAGGCAGAGCAGCAGAGTCAAGCCGGATGAGACGAGGATGATTGTGGATTGAGGAGGGGTAGCGTGAACAAGCTGTGGGGAGGACGGTTCACGGAACGAGACTGGGGCTGCAGCGAGGGATTCACCGCATCCATACAGTTCGATCGACGCCTGTATCATCACGACATCCTGGGAAGCACCGTCCACGCCCGGATGCTGGCGAAACAGGGGATCATCTCCGCAGAAGATGCCGAAGACATCGTAAGCGGGCTGCAGGCCGTTCGGGAGGACATCGAGGAGGGAAGGGCCCGGCTCTCTGAAGCCCACGAGGACATCCACATGAACATCGAGGCCCTGCTCACCGAGCGAATCGGTCCCGCAGCCGGGAGACTGCACACCGCCCGAAGCCGAAACGACCAGGTCGCCGTGGACATGCACCTGTACCTCAAGGATGAAATCGGTGCGGTCAGACAGCGGATCACCCGGCTTCAGAGGACCCTGCTGGAACTGGCTGAGGAAAACACCGGGGTCATAATGCCCGGATACACTCACATGCAGCGGGCCCAGCCCGTTCTTCTGGCCCATCATCTCCTCGCCTACTTCTTCATGCT
Organism: Clostridia bacterium; assembly: GCA_003562655.1. Next base: position 4,520 of record PWUC01000105.1, on the reverse strand, counting down.
GCAAAGAGACTGGGACCGCTTCTCAGACTGCCTGAAGCGGACGGACATCTCCCCCCTGGGCTCCGGCGCCCTGGCGGGAACCGCCCATCCCATCGATCCCGATTTCACCGCCCGCGAGCTGGGGCTTTCGGCCCTGTACGAAAACAGCATGGATGCCGTCTCTGATCGAGACTTCCTCCTCGAGTTTCTGTCGGCCTCCGCCCTCACCATGATGCATCTGAGCCGCCTGAGCGAGGAGCTGGTCCTCTGGTCCAGTGAGGAATTTTCCTTCGTGGAGATCGCCGATGCCTTCACCACCGGCTCCAGCATCATGCCCCAGAAGAAAAACCCCGACGTGGCCGAGCTGATCCGCGGCAGGACCGGCCGCACATACGGAAACCTCACAACCCTGCTGACAGTGATGAAGGGACTGCCCCTCACGTACAACAGCGACATGCAGGAGGACAAGGAGGCGACCTTCGATACCGTCGACACCCTCAAGGCCTGTCTGCGGGCGATGAACGGCATGATCGGCTCACTGCAGATAAACCGGGAGCGAATGCAAAGGGCCGTCCACAGGGGCTTCTCGGGCGCAACGGACGCCGCCGACTACCTCGTCGCCCGGGGCATGCCCTTCCGCCAGGCGCACTCCGCCGTGGGAAGAGTGGTTCGCCACTGCCTCGAGGAAGGAAAATGCCTCCACGATTTGACCCCGGGCGAATGGAGGCAGTTCTCTGATCTGTTCTCGTCGGACATCATCGATGCTATATCTGCCGAACAGTGCGTCGCCGCCCGCTCATCCCACGGCGGCACCTCCCCCGAGAGCGTGGCGAGACAGTTCCGTACCGCCCGGACCATGCTCAACAGCCGCGGCCGCCGCTGATCTGAAATCGGGGCGGCCGCCGCCGTGTGCTGCCGTTATGTGTAAATTATCTAATTGTAGCACGCAAACCCAGGCGACGGGCCATGACCCGAACAACAGTGGAAGCAAACGCTACTGCGCTACAATGCAGAAAGAGAAGGAGCCGCGTAGCCCGGGCAGGGAATCCCCCCTCGGAAGAACTGCCCACAAACGATTTTCGCCCTCACAGGCCAGCGTCACCTGACAGCCCTGTGATGTTGAATGACGATGACACAGCCATCGCTGAGCACCGCCTGGCGACACCCCCTCACAGATATGTGACGGCACGGCTGAACCCCAGCTCCCTGCCCTCCGGAGTCACCCTGAGTTTTCCAAGGCTGATCTCGCCGACCCGCTGGACTGCATCGGCACTGGCCAGCACTGTGGCCCTGTTGCACTCAAAATCCACTCCCTCGAGAATGCCAGCCCCGAGAAAGTCACCCCGACCATCGATGAGGCCCACCAGCAGATTCCTGAGCTCCCTCTCGTGCACCACGATTGCCCTGCCGGCCCCCCCGACCTCCTTCAGATCCCTCGTCCTTCGCAGGTCGCAGCCCTCCGCAACGACAAGAAAGAGACCCTCGGGAACCCGTTCTGCATGCAGAACCCGCCCCCCAAGGACCCCTGAAAACCGTTCCCGGATGCCGTCACAGAGGCGATAACCGGTGCCGAGAAGGGTCCGACCCAGGCGCAATCTTTCGAGGGAAAACTGCCGCCGGACAGCACCCGCGAAGTGACGGGAGAATCTCTGTTGCCTCAGGTGGCGCCTCTCGCTGCGGCTGCGTCTTCTGACCCCGGGCAACACAGGGAGTTCGATGACCCTCGTTCCCCGGCGCCCGCGGACAGTGCCCAACATGTGGCGCATCTCATCTCGCCGCTGCAGAACCAGCACATATTTTGGCCTCAGAAGTTCAAACTTGAGGTACTTGAGCCTTCTTCCCCCGGGTTCTGTGATGGCCCCGGTTGTATCGACAATGATCATCTCGGCGCCGGCCCCTCTTGCCTCCCGCACCATGAGGTGCGTCCCCATTGCAAGGATCATCTCCGAACCTGCGGGAGAAATTGATCCGACGAAATAACCGGACCGCATCGGCAACTGCTGCGTGCTCGCTGCGATCCGGTCCACAAGGGCCATCGCCACTGTCCCCGGGGGACCGATGTCCGACTGTCCCACATCAGCGTCGACCACGGCTGCCGGTACGTCCCTATCATGGCAGAAGCTGGCAAGGAATGCGGCCAGGGTGGTCTTGCCCGTGTCGGGAGCCCCCCAAAGGAGACATGGTCCCGGGTCAGCACATACTCGCTCTGCCAGATCCCTCCACATTGCTCCTTCTCTCCCGACTTCCCCGACGACCTCAGCTCATCTGTCGTGCAGTGGCAAACAGCGCCTCCCGCGCCTCATGCAATCGTCGCCACTGACCCTCAACTGCCTCCATGTCGCCCTCGAGCACCTGCACGCGCCTCTGTATCTCGCAGGCGCTGCGCCCGGGAGAGGGGCCTCCCCCGTACTGCAGCCTTCTAACGTTGGTCGCCGGATCCAGAACATCGCGGATGTCTGCCTCCGTCAGCTCCACCCTGCGGCCAAGAACTTCCTCTGAAACTCCCGCGAGCAGTTCCGGGTCGACCTCGGTACTGTTCAACCCGAGACCCAGGGCCTGGCGCACCACGGCGCTGACAACCTGGTACGCGCTGCGGAAGGACAGTCCCTCCCTGCGCACCAGGAAATTGGCGAGGAGGGTGACGGTGGAGAAGTTTTCCGCCGCGCCCTGCAGCATGCGATCGGTGGCCGGAACAACGCCCTCAATCAGGGCCCCGGCCATCTCAAGCATGGCCTGCAGATCACTGAAGGTGGAGCTCAACCTCAGCAGGCTCTCGCGATTGACGTCGATCACGTTGGTGTAGCTGGTGTTCTTCTGTCCGGTCAGCATCGCATACAGATTGGCCGAGATGTGGGCAGAACGACCCTTGAGCCACTCCAGGGCGACGGGGTTCCTCTTCTGGGGCATGATGCTGCTGACCCCCGACAGGGCGTCGGGCAGAGATATCAGGCCAAACTCGTGTGTGCACCAGACCTGCAGATCAAGGGCGAAACGTGACAGACCCGTGGCCAGAATGGCCAGGGCCGATGAGACCTCCAGCGCATAATCCCTGGCCGCGACGGCATCCAGGGAATTGGACATCACACCTCTGAAACCGAGCAGCTGCGCCGTCCGATCCTGGTCCACGGGGAAGTCCGTCCCGGCCAGGGCACAACTCCCCAGCGGCAGCATGTTGGTGCACGCCAGCGCTGCCCACAGACGGTCGCTGTCCCGGCTGAGGGCACTGTCAAGGGCCAGCAGCCAGTGGGCATAGGTGATGGGCTGGGCGGGCTGATGGTGGGTATATCCAGTCATGACTGTGCCGAGGTGTTCCTCTGCCTTCTTCAGCGCCGCTGACCGCAGGGCTAAAAGGGCACCGGAGACTTGCAGGATCCCGAAGCGCGTTGACATCCTGTGGGTGGTGGCACCCAGGTCATTGCGGCTTCTGGCGGTGTGGATGGCGCCGCCGATCTCCATGCCCAGATCTCTGATGAGGGAGGCCTCGTACGCAAGGTACAGGCCCTCGGATGAGTCCAGTGAGCCCAGGACATCAGCGCCCCGATCCGCGATATCGAGCAGTTTCCCGAGAAGGGCAGCCGCCACCTCCAGGGCAATGATCTCCCTCTCGGCCAGCATCACCACGTGGGCCAGGTTGACCTCCGTCAGGGTATCGATGTCCTGCAGTTCTGACTCCATCCGCTGGCTCATCACCCGCTCCAGGATGGTCTCTTTCCGCCTCTCTCTGTCTTTGTGATGGTCCCCGCTATACACGGTTTTCTCCCCAAATCCCGCCATCACTCCCGGTCAACGCATCAGCTTCTCCACAGACACGCGTACTCCTCCAGTTCCGGTTGCACAGAAGTCCCCGCCCGTCAACGAGAAAACTTGACCTCCTGGCACGGCACAGGAGCAGATTCCAACCCGTGCCACGCCTTGATGGCTCACCTGAACCTCGAAGGCGCGGTGCGGGTGATGCAGCAGAGTAGCATACTGAGAGGGGCATAGATTTCGCACCGACACCCGTAAGTGGATGTCCCGGGTCTCGAGACAAGGAGCGCCCACCTCCTCCCCACACTGCATCTCATCGATCTCATGTGGGCAAAGGAAGCGTCGCCCATCGGGAGGGTTCACGGTTCCATGCGCGACTTCACCCTCAGACCCACTGCGGCGCCTCCCAACCCCAACAGATACACCAGACCGGCGCCCAAGACTAACGGGCCCGTCCCGACTCTGCCAAACAGGATGCTGCCCGTCAGGTGGTTGGAGACCGCCAGGGACAGCAAAAAGCTCCACATCGGGTACAACGCAGTGACCAGACAGGTTCGGAATTCCGAGTGGGGATCCCCCGGCACCAGGCGGCCGCTCAAGTCCGAAAGCAGGCCCGCCGAAAGAATTGCGACGCCCATAAACGGAGTGAAGACACTGATCACTGCGGCAAAGATCAGGCTCACCAGAGTCATGGTCCATGGTGACCGGAGTCGGCTTTGGGCTGTGAACATGATCAGCGCAAGGTAGGGCGCCATGACCAGGAACTTGCTCCCGGGAACGGGCAGCAGCCGGCC
>PWUC01000013.1 GCA_003562655.1 Clostridia bacterium | reverse complement strand
TTCATCCATGGCCGAGATCATCCTGGCGGAGCATTCCCTGGCATCAGCGCTGTTCGCCATGCTATTTCCGAACGTGCTGCGCCTGCTGGGAGGATGGGGAGGCGTACTGCTGATCCTGGCCGCTGGATCATGGCTGCTCGGCGGGATGCCCGACTGGTCCATGATCAGGTCTTCGCTGACGGTGCGTAAGGTCATTGTTGGCGTGGTTGTGAGCATCACGGTATACTTCGCTGTGCTTCTTGCGCCTCCCTTTGCCTGGCATACCAGGATGGTGATGGGGGGTGCAGCGGGAACAGCGATCAGCCTCGTCCGAACCGCTGCCCGCCGGCGGAGGTTTGCAGGCAGTGACACGTTCCGGGACGCAGTGGCCTGGGGACTGGGCGGGGCGATGCTCCTGTTGCTCATCGTTGCCTGAACACCATTCACACTGACGGTTATTTGCAACACCTTGCCCCCCGGTCAGGAGCCGCGGGGCAAGCCGGGTTAGGGCCGGGATCTCAGGTATTCGAGGGCCCGCCTCAGGCCACAGGACTCAACTGCCATGACCCGGGCGGCAGTCGATTACCTCCATTTCTGTGACAACGACATCCACGGGCAGGTCGTGTTCGCCTCTCGGCACCCGCTGAAGCACCTGGAAGGAGTGGCCCAGACCCACCGTCACTGTCCGGCCGGGCAGGCCCTCCAGGAAGCGGTCGTAGTATCCTCCCCCGTAGCCAACGCGAAAGCCCTCTCGATCGTAGGCCAGGGCCGGAACGCACACCAGGTCCAGCGAGGCGGGGTCAACTCCGGGTCCTGTCGGTTCACTGATGCCGTACGCCCCCCGGGTCAGGTTGACGATCCTCGCCCCACACCGCCTGACCCCGACCGGGGTCAGGCCTCGCGCGACGGGATCGGTCCTCGGGAGGCAGACTCTCTTGCCCTCATCCATTGCCCTGCCCATCATGGCCCAGGTGCAGACCTCGCCGGCAAAGGACGCATAGAACATGATCTGGGTCGCTCTTTCGTACTCCGGCATGCAGAAGAGCCGCAGGGAAATGTCCCTGTTCAGGAGCCTCCGCTTTTTGGGGTCCAGGGCACGGCGCCGTCGGCGCATGACCTCGCGTATTCTCTCCTTGCCCCCCGGCTCACCGCAGCTGCAGCCGGGATCGCCCTCAGAGGGGGATGTTGCCATGGGGCTTCTCCCTCCGGCGCCCGGTGCTGCGCTCCTTTGACGCGAGGGCCTCCAGGGCAGAATCCAGTTCCTCCCGGGTCCTGGTCGGATCAATCACCGCGTCAACGTACCCCCGGGCCGCAGCGACATAGGGATTGGCGAACTTCTCGCGGTACTGCTGAATCTTCTCCCTGCGCATCTGTTCGGGATCCTCTGCTTCAGCAATCTCCCGGCGGAACACCACGTTGCAGGCGCCCTCGGGCCCCATGACCGCGATTTCCGCCGTGGGCCAGGCCAGTGTCATGTCCGCCCCCAGAGACCGGCTGGACATTGCCAGGTAGGCGCCCCCGTAGGCCTTGCGCAGCACCACCGAGATCTTGGGCACATCGGCCTCAGAGTAGGCGTAGAGCACCTTGGCCCCGTGACGGATGATTCCGCCGTGCTCCTGGTTGATTCCAGGCAGGTACCCGGGCGTGTCAACGAGGGTGACGAGGGGGATGTTGAAGGCATCACAGAACCGGACGTGGCGGGCGATCTTGTCAGAGGAGTCAATGTCCAGGCAGCCGGCCAGAAACCGCGGCTGGTTTGCCACCAGACCGACCACGCGACCGTTCAGCCGACCCAGCCCCACGACGGCATTGGTGGCGAACTCGGGCTGGATGGGCAGGTAGGTTCCCTCGTCCACGATCGCCAGGATCACCTTCTCGATGTCATACCCCTTTCTGTGAGACTCGGGCATCACCGATGCCAGGTGATGCCCCTCCAGGGCCGGCGGGTTTCCGGCGACCTGTGGCGGCATCTCCCGGTTGTTGGAGGGCAGAAGGGCCAGGAGCCAGCGCAGCTCGGCAAAGAGGATGTCCTCATCGGGATAGGTCAGGTGGGCTACGCCGCTCTTTTTTGCGTGGGCGGCGGCTCCTCCGAGCTCGCGCGCATCAACGTCCTCGCCGGTGACGGATTTTATCACCGCGGGTCCGGTTATGAAGAGCATGGCCGAAGGCTCCACCATCAATACCAGGTCGGTGAGAGCCGGTGAATAGGAAGCTCCCCCGGCGCAGGGACCGGCGATAACCGATATCTGCGGAATCACACCGGACGCCGCGGTATTGCGGCGGAATATCTCACCATATCCATTGAGGGCGTCTATGCCCTCCTGGATTCGCGCACCGCCCGAGTCGTTGATCCCCACGAAAGGACAGCCGTTCTGAAGGGCAAGATCCATGACCCGGCAGATCTTCTGGGCGTGCATCTCCCCCAGCGACCCCCCCATGGTGGTGAAGTCCTGCGAGAATGTGTAGATGGGCCGCCCGTTCACCCTGCCATACCCGGTCACCACTGCATCGGCCGGTACGTCCCGCCCGGCCATTCCGAAGTCCTGGCCCCGGGACTGGATGAAGGCCCCGATTTCACAGAAGCTGCCCGGGTCCAGAAGAAGGTCCAGCCGCTCGCGGGCGGTGTACTTTCCGCGCCCGTGCTGCCGGGCGGTCCTGTCCTTGCCCCCGCCTGCCTTCAGACGCTCTTTCCTCCGTCTTAGCTCATCGAGAAGGGAACCGTTCAAAGATATACCTCCCCATCATTTCCCCCACGAGATGATGTGTAGGGACAGCAATAGACCGATCAAAACAGCAAGCCCCGAGAAGCCGCACCCGCGCTGCACCGCGGCAGTGACAACCTGACCTGCCCTGCGTCAGTGGGCGATCCGGCCGGCAGGATGCCCGCCCGCCGCGGCCGGGATCTTGCCGCCTCACCGGCCCCGTCCGGGCTGCTCGCAGTCACAACCCTCAGCTGCTGGACATACAGTATTATTTTACCCGTCGGAGGGGGCGTCAACAAGGCTGATGCCCTGGCTGGCGCAGCCGCCTCTTTCGGACCGGGCCAGCACCCTGAGCTCTGAGTTCTGGGGCCCCCTGACCAGCCAGTCTGCGCGCGCCGATGACCGGGCTGCCCCCGTTCCCCTCAGGTTCTGCCCATTCATGAACCCGTCCAGAAAACCCAGCTCCTGGCGGGGCTCACCCATGATCAGTTCGGCGTCCCCGGGCAGCTCGAGTTCGACCCTGTCCTGCTTGACCACCCCGAGGTCCCGCGCCTTACTGGAGGCGGAGGCGGGCAGATAGCCGTGATTGCCGACGATCACCCCGACGCGGAACAGGCCCGGTGCCTCCTCCCTGACCTCAACCTTCTCTATGACGATGCGGGGCAGGGCTGCTGCGTGACGCATGATCCAGCGGGTGTTCTTGTGGCATTCCTGATGCAGGAGCTGCCTCGGAGGATTCTGCACCGCGAATTTCGGGTCCCAGCCTCCCAGCTCCACCCCGCCCAGCTGTGGGTGCTCGAAGGATCGCCACGGGTGAAAGGCTCGACCGGAGAGCTCCCGGTCATTCCACTGCATGAGGCTGATCTCCATTTCCTCTCGCCGGGCCGGATCGTGACAGTTTCGGTATTCGACTCGACCGACGCCGGCCCGCTCCAGGCGGTCCCAGACCTCGGTGGTGTAACCGAGGATCCCGCGGTGTTCATAGGCCCATTCCGTGAGGGTTGAGCAGTTGTTGGACTTCTCGTCAGTATATCCGGTTACCGCCTCGCCCTCGCGGGCGATCTCCACGGTGGCCCTCAGGTCATCGGCATCCATTTCATCTTCGGGATACTGGTAGGGATTGCGGTAGAAGAAGCCTCCATAGGTGTGAAAGGCCTGCAGGCCCGCGATGTTGTTGTGGCTCAGGATGAAATCGACGATATTTTTCACTTCCGGTTCAGAAGTCGGATAGGGTCCGCCCCCCTCCACTTCCGGATGCCAGTTGGAGGGGAAGTTCCGGTTGATGTCCAGGCCCCAGGGGACCGCCCTCTCCTCGAAGGGCTCAAGGTCTTCACCGCGGATTTCTCCCTCCCGGTAGAGGTGGTAGAAGGGGCGCCCGCGCTCGGCCGGGCGACGCGGAATCATGACCCGCGGATCCCGGTCCGAGACGCGCCACTCGCCGCGATGGTCATCCCGCACCCGCATGGTCAGAATCCGGCCGTCGCCGTCGACGTCGCAGGGGTGCAGTCCGGGCAGATCCTGGACGTCCTCGTCGGGATAGGGACGCACGCTGCTGCGGAGCAGATGGGGAGTCGTGAGATATTTCTCCGCCCCATCGGGGTTGACGCGGGGCAGCAGGTATAGGGCCCGGGTATTGAGCAGGTGGCTCACCTCCTCATCGCAGTCGAAGCCGCGCGTCATGTGGTCGATCGCGTACAGCAGGACCATGGAGGGTGTGACCTCTCCGGCGTGGATATTTCCATCACAGTAAAGGGCCGGCTTGCTCGAGGCGGGACCGGTCTCTTCGTTGGTCAGGGTGACGGCCCACACCTCGCGCCCCTCATAGCTCTTGCCTATACTGGACAGGGTCACCAGATCCGGATACAGATCTGCGATCCCGTGCAGGTACCCGGTCATCTCATCGTAGGTGACATAGTGATCGAAAGACAGTTCGGGATGCTCATTCATTGCATCTACCTCCATCATTGGTGTGAGCGGACGCAGGGGGACGCGCTCCAAAGAACTGTGCAATACCTTCGCCGAAGGGAGGCTTCTTCCCTCCCCGGGGGACCTACGTCGCCATATCCCACATAAGGATCGTGGCTCGCGGGAAACATCTTCTCAGGAGGTCGGATCTTGGACGTATTTATGGTGGCGTTGAAAAAATACGTGGTCTTCGCCGCGGTCTCGATCGTGGTCCTGCGCAACCTCGCCTACATTCCCCTCGGTGAGACCCTGCTGATCGCCCTGGTGGCGGCGCTGCTGAGCTATCTCATCGCCGACGTCGGCATCCTGCCGACCTGGGGCAATGCCGTGGCAACTGCCGCGGACTTCTTTCTGATCTGGGCCGTGATCTGGGGATCACAACTCGTCTGGCCGGTTCTCAACATCGGGATTTGGGATGCGATTTTCACCGCGGGCGCCATATCCGGAGCGGAGTGGTTCTTCCACGAGTACCTCGGCCGCCAACGGCTTGCCGCAGATGAGCAGCGGCAAGGTTGAGACGGACCCGTCCCGGGCCGGGATCAGAACGTCGTGGTCAGCCCGGCCGCGATTCCCGCAGTCCAAAAGAGCTGTGGGTCGGCCGGGCGCTTTCTGTTCGGTAAAATCCTCGCCGGCGTTGTCTTCGCCGCTCTCCTGCATGAGACGAGGTCTGCCTGCCGGCAACGCGGATCCTCCCATTCTCTGAACAGGCTCATGCTGCCCGGGGAGGCGGCCCCTTCGCCTGCCCACCGGTCACGATACAACGGGGGCCGCTGACCAGGGGAAAGCCCGGCCGGCTGCACGCAAGAGAGGGTTCATGGTGATTCCCACCGGGTCATGATGGATCGCTGACCCTACAGGATATCGGGCACCGCCAAAGCCAGCTGGCATGTTTACAGGATCTGCCCCCGCGAGGTCCGCACATCGCCGATGAGCAGGACACCTTACCGAGGAGGATCGGGTTGGGATATAATCTGTCATGTCAGAAGCTCGGGATTGGGGATTCCATCATGGGCATGGTCGGGCACATCCTACCAGTGGGTAGGAATGAGGCTGAAACGGAACGGGCCGCCGGCATCCTCCGATTCCAGATCCCTCTCGGGGTCACCGCTGTGCTCATGGCCAGCAGCTTCAGCATAATCAACGCAGCCCTGACGCGCACGCCAGGCCCGGAGTCCGCTCTGGCAGCGTTTGCCCTGGGGCAGACGGTCACCAACATGTTCGCCTCTCCAGTGTGGGTCGCCCGTCAGATGCTCGTTGCCTTCAGTACGGACAGCGAGAGCATGAGAGCCGCTGTCCGGGTGACCCTGATACTGGCAGCGCTCGTTCTGGCGTGGATCGCAATCCTGTCCTTCACACCGGTGGGCTTCGTGGTATACGTGACGCTTCTCGGTGCCGGTGAGTCCCTCTTCACCGACATCCTGTCTGTGGTCCGGCTGTGCCTGTTCCTTCCCCTGGTCCACTTCGCGAGAGCGTGGTCTCAATCGATCCTGATACGACAGAAGAGAACCTCGCTCATGACCTGGGCCATGCTCTGCCGCCTGCCCGTCATGCTCCTGCTCGCCGCATACCTTCCCGGATTGGATCTGTTGGGGGGCGCCGCGGTGGGAGCTGTCATATGGGTGGCGGGAATGGCTGTGGAGTCCCTGTTCTGCATCGCGTTTGCCCTGCCTCTTCGCAGACACATCCATGAAAGAGAACCTTCCAGCGACGCAACTGCTGCCACAGAACTGGATTGTGTGCGATTTCTGTGGCCCCTGGCCGTACAGGCACTGCTGCTCACGTTCTCCCTGCCCATCGTCAATGCCGGGCTCACACGGACTCTGAACCCCGAGCGGAATCTCGCCATCTTCCAG
>PWUC01000044.1 GCA_003562655.1 Clostridia bacterium | reverse complement strand
CTGAACCCGGCCTTTTCATAGCAGCGGATGGCCCTCTCGTTGCAGGCCAGCACTCGCAGCTGAATGCTGTGAAGTCCCAGACCGGTGAACCCGAAATCCAACATGAGGCGGGTGGCCTCGGTGCCCAGTCCCTCCCCCCAGTACTGTCGCTCACCCAGCATGATTCCCAGCTCGGCGGTACCGCTGCGGAAGTCGATGTTGTGCAGCCCGGTGTTGCCCACGGGAATCAGGTCCTTGCGGCGGTAGACGGTGAGGAGCCGCTGGTCGGACCCGGCGGTGCTTTCGTACCACCGCTCCTCGTCCTCGAGGGACATGGCGGAGCCCCACAGAGTCAGGTAGCAGTTCACCTCAGGGTCGTTTGCCCACCGGAGGAACGTGGGGATCAGGTCCTTTCTCCTGGGTCCGAGGCAGACCCGTTCTCCCATCAGGATCATGTCTCGTTCCTCTGCCATCATGAGCACCTCCTTGGAATGAAGTTATTTCCACGAATTATACACAAAGTGGGGACCCGTTCCAACACCGTAACGAAATTGAAAAGAAACCGGCCCTGCCTGGGGCGTGGACCGTTCGGGACAGATTCACGATGGGTCGTGTAACTTCCTGACAGGACTGCCTGGGCCCCTTCACAGCGACCGCTCTCGTCGTGCCGGTTGAGCATGAGGGGACAATTCATGGCATCACCACGCCGCAGCGGGACAACGCCAGAGTTGGATCGCGCTCAGTTGATGCAGGTTTTCCGAAGAGGCATTTACCATCGCGAGGCCATACGGCCGTTGATGCGGATGCCTCCGCACGAACCTTCGCCCGGCCCCGGGTGGGCCCGTTCAATCGGTTCTTCTATCCCTGTATCGAGAGACCACGGGCAGACCCCGACCTGCCATGATCGCAAGAGGTATCCAGGCCGGGATGGTTTCACGCGACAGGCAGCTGACAGCGCTGAACGGATTCTGCACGAGGATCCGGCGTTGTGCTCACCAGCGCCCGCATCCGCACCCGTTCATCTAGAGTTTTGGGTAGACGTTGTACACATCCATCAGGTACCATCGGTCGCCGGCGCGCTGTACCTTTGCGGCCAGATCCATTCCAGCTTCGCACAGATCGGTAAAGGCGCGCGGGGCCCGAACCATGCCGGGCTCCCCGGTCTCGGAGGCCTCTTCGAGCCACACTTTGCCGGGCTCAACCCGGGTCACGGTGAAGTGTTCCTCCAGAGATTCGTCAACCTGGTCAGCTGGGGGAGCCTCGACCGGGGCAAACTCGTACCAGCGCAGCCGGGCTGCCTTGATTCCCTCTGCCCCCATCCTCAATACCTCGCTTCGGTGCGCCCGGGCGTCATCCGGGTCGATGATGCCGGCCTCGGAGAGCCACTGCAGAAACCGCCCTAAGGCCGCACGACACTCCCTGACCTCACTGACGCTGGCGTGCATCTTACGCGGCAGGTAGTACCCGAAGAACTCGCCCAGATATGACAGCAGCGGCTCCACTCCTGCCACCTCGCAGAACGTCTTGTCCGCCTCCTGCACAGAGTCGCAGTCGACGTCTGCGCAGCTGTAGCCGTACGCGTCCAGGGCCAACGCCAGTGACTGCATGGCCCGTTCGTATTTTTGACATGTCGGCAGCGAAACCCGGATGAGCTGTTCCTGCAGGAAGGAGGAGATCAGACCGGTGATGGAGTCGCCGGCCGGTTCATCCCCGGTGGGAACCCTCAGCATCCAGTTTGCTCTCTCGAGGTCAAACTCCGTGGGATCATGGTCCTCAGGCAGCCATTCCCTGGCGTATTCATGGTTGGGGTGTGACGGGTCGCTCAGGGCCGAAAGAAGGCGATGGTAGCCGGCCGGGCCGCCGCAGTCCTCCGGGGGGCATGCGCCGGATCCCGAGAGGCAGACCGGAAAGGCGGTTCGCTGGGGTAGGATTTTTCTGAGGGTGACCAGGTGCACCCAATCATCGCCGAAATCGTAGATGTAGGCCATCCTGTCCCCGGGCTTGTGCAGAACATCCCGTAGCGACACCTGCCCCGAATCCGTGAATTCGGGGGTGAAGTCGGGATCTGGCTCTCCGTATACATTCCCCCCGCATTCGAAGGCGTGAAGATGGTAGCCTTCCCACCCCATCACATCCTGCAGGATTTCGTGCAAGGTTCGCAGGTCGGTGTCTCCCGGCACTCGGATCCTCCGCCAGACTCGCGGAGACGTGTGTCTCAGCGCCACTCGCAGTTCGTATGTCGTTGCGGTCATGAAAACAGCTCCCCCCCGCTTCACGTGTCATTGCACCTCTAGCATAGCCCAGGATCCGGCACCAATGAAAGATGCCGTGGGAGCTCCGGGTACCGGCGGTGATCCCGCTGCCTGGCGCGAGGGTGAAGTGCCGCTCTCATGGAGTCGTTGCCGTGGTGCGCGGGTGCACCGGGGGAGCTGTCAACGGGCGCCCCGGATCCTGACGGCACTGTTGCCCGGATGGTCCGTCACGGGCTAAAATATAGACAGCTGGAAGGGAGCAGGTCATGTTCGGAACGAGGAGACAGATACACAGCATGCTCAGGGTCCGGCTCAACAAGGCAGGAATGAGTGGCCCTTTCGAGGGCGCAGTGTGCCCTCGGCCCATGCGACCTGTTCCCGGGGGCGATGAGCTGGTGATCTTCGAGGCCGGCTGAATTTCTCGATAGCGACCTCTCTTTGGGCCCACCGGGAGAACCGGTGGGTTTTCTGCGTTTGCCCGCCGCGTCTGAAAGGAGTGCATTCAGTGCCGATTCCCGCCGATGTAGTGCGAAGAAAGCTCAAGAAACAGCTGAAGAACCTGTCCGAGGGAGAAAAGATCGCACTGCTGCAGAAGACGCTCAATGAGCTGCCCGGATACACCTCCGGCCCCTACGGAAGGCTGAAAAACTGGATCAGGGAGCAGATGGCAGGTGCCCGCAAACAGGCCCGGGTCCTACACCAGGAACAGTTCATGGTGAAGAAGGAGGGCCTCTGTACGGCCGCCCTGATCGGGCCGCCCAATTGCGGCAAGTCGTCGTTGCTGAGGGCGCTATCGGGTCGAAAGGTTCGCATAGGCGATTATCCCTTCACGACTCTGAAGCCCGTCGCCGGGATCGTGAAGCTGCACGGCGCCCCCATACAGCTGGTGGAGGTTCCGGGTCTGATAGAGGGGGCGTCCGAGGGCAAGGGGAGCGGAAAGGCGTACCTGTCGGCGGTGCGGGCCGCGGATGTGGGGATCTTTTTGGGCGGACTGACGGAACACGACTTTGACCTGTTCTGTGCCGTCATCAGAGAGGTTGAGCAGGCCGGCATTGATCTGCCCGGTTTCGTCGTTGCGACCAAGGGGGACTTGCCCGGTGCGGCGGAGGTGTTCGAGCAGTACCGCAGGGCATGTGCCGGTAGACGCCTGGTGCGCATTTCTGTGCAGAAGGAGGAGGGCCTGGAGGCGGTCCGGGAGGCCCTGTGGGAAGCGGCCGGGTTGATTCGCGTCTTCGCACGGGCAGCCGGGGACGCAGGGCAGAGGGAGCCCATCGTCCTGGAGGATGGCGGCACCGTCGCCGACTTCACAGAGTCCATTCACCGCGGGTTGCGGGAGGAGGTCCAGGGGGCCCAGGTCTGGGGCAGGTCAGCACGATTTGCCGGACAGCCCGTTCCCCCCGGCCATGTGCTGGCCGATGGAGATGAGGTGCTGCTGAAGATCAGACGGTCCTAGAGACGCCGGTTTCTGAGTCCGGACCGTGCATCCGCTGGTGTCACAGGATCCTCGTGCGACCGGGATTTCAGAAGTGGTGCGCATAGCCCCGGCACAGGCGCGGCTCCAGTGGGGGACGCGTTATGATGTTGAGCTCCCTTTTCGCGTCGTCCCAGGCATCCGGGGTGCATGTCATGTGGGCGTTGACCAGATCCATGCCTTCGACGGCGAGACTCTCCGCTGCGCCTCCCTTTTCCGCCGTGAACCGCCAGTGCGTGTCGATGCACTCCATCCCCTGACGCTCGTACCATCCCTGGGACCTGGGGTCCATGCTCCACCACTCCATGTAGTGGATCCCCCATTGTCTAGATAGAAGGCGCTCTGCATGGCGCACCAGTCGCCTCCCCAGGCCCTTTCCCCACATCGGCTTCATGACGCCGAACTCCCAGGGGAAGGCTCCCCTCGGCTCCTCACTGCGAAGGCACAGAGACCCCGGTGTCTCTTCGATCTCAATGTCCAGGAAGCCGACAACTCTGTCCTCAACGTCCACGGCAACCAGCTCGATGGATTCTCCCTCGTAGACCGGCTTATCCCGGTACAGGTAGAGCCAGGCGGTGGAATTCCCGGCCGTGAGCAACCAGCACTCCAGCCAGCTCTCTGCCTGGGTCTGGTCGTACGGCACGATTCTGTACGGTTCAGTCATCGTGAGCTCCTCTCACATCTGTGTGCGGGTTTCGTCTTCGGGGAAAAGAACTTCATGGATGGCACACCTCCTTTGGTCGTTTTCTCATGACCATGACAAGTCTAACCAGTGCAAAAGGGCCACCGACCGGGCAGTCCGATCCAGGACCCCCGGATTTCTCAGGTCCGATGTCGTGTGTCCCCCATCGTCCGGGCATGTCAGGCCTCCGGAACCACGGGAAGAACAACGTGCGAGGGGCGTTCGGGATCACATAACACGCTGTTGCGGGCCACCTCAACTGTGCGGTGCTGCCCCGGAGGTTCGCCCGTGTTGGGATTGACCTCGTACTTGGGCCAGTTGCTGCTGGACACGTCGATTCGAATCCGATGCCCAGCCCCGAAGAGGTTGCTGGTCGGGGGCAGGGGGAACCTGAGTTCATAGACCTCTCCCGGGACCATCAATTTCTCCTTCTCGTAGCCCCCGCGGTATCTGCACCGCTGCAGGGAGTGGGTCAGCTCCAGGGCGTATCCCTGCGGGTAGTCCTCATTGGGCGGGTGTTGATCAATGAGTTTCACGGTGAAGTCCGTATCCACCGCAGAGGAACTCACGTACAGAATCGCCTCAACCGGACCAGTAACCTCAACCGCTTCGCGAAGCGGATCGGTCTGAAAGACCAGCACATCCCGGCGGGCTGAATGGGGAAGCCGGGTCCGGCCCGCCCCCGTGCTCGGATCCTGCCGCTGGTGATATCCGCCCCCGCCCGACGAGAAGGTGTTCTGTCCGGGGGGGGCGACAGACGGCACCGGGTCGTCGGGGTCAAAGTCGTAGGTGATTGCCCCTCCGTTCTGCGGTTTCTCCCTGGACAGCGTTCCATCCCCGTGCAGGAAGTGGCAGCTGTTGAGGGCGCGGGCCAGGGGCCAATCCCCTTCGTCACGCCAGGTGCCGCCGTGGTCCAGCCGGCCGCTCGGCAGCTTCTTCCCCGTTCCCCCGCCCATGACGAAGATCCGTACGGGCGCCTCACCGTCCACGCCGTCCCCGGCGCCCTTCAGGGTGTGATCAAACCAGCGCCTCCGTTCCTCGAGGGAGGCAAAGGCTGCCCCGGGTCCAAAATCGACGTCGCCCGCGTGGGTGAGCCCTTCGGATCCCATGCCGTGGATCCACGGCCCCATGATCAGCCGCTGGGGCGACCTCTTGCCCTCGGCCATCCGCCTGTAGTTGAGGGGGGTCTCCAGGGCGTAGCCGTCGTACCAGCTTCCCAGCCAGGTGACGGGGATGTCCTTGTAATCATCGAAGTGAGGGTCCAGGTTCAGCCCGGGGTTTTGCCAGAACTCATCCAGTTCGCCCCGGGTCATGTAGTCGATGAGCGCCCGTTCGTAGGTGGGCAGGGCTGCGAGAGGGCTCAGTCCGGGCCTGAGGGGATACCCCTCCCGGAGCCAGTCCATCAGGTGACTCTGCATATCCTCCACTGCAGCCCTGAGGACCGGATCGCGATGGGCCTCGGGGCTTGTGGCTGCCATCTTCAGCATCCAGTTGAACCGGTGATTCTCGAAGGCCCCTCCCCGGCGGCTGCGGGTCCGATGATAGCTGCCGTATCCCTGACTGATGTACTGCGAGACCAGGTATGGCGGGTCCGTGGTGGCCATGCTGGCCTGGGTCTGGGCCAGGTAGGACGTACCCATGGTGCCCACCCTCCCGTTGCACCAGGGCTGCCTCCCCACCCACGAAATGCAGTCGTGGCCGTCGTCGGCCTCATTCACGAAGGGCTCGAAGGCACCCCTGGACTCATAGCGCCCGCGCACATCCTGTACCACGAAGGCATACTGGCAGCGGCTGAAGTACCGGGCGATCTCGACCATCGCCTCCCGGGACCGGTCGTAGGGGGTGCGCACCAGGATCGCCGGCCAGCGGGTGCAGTTCTCGGCCTGTCGCCCGGGAAGGTAGATGTCCGTTGCCAGTTTCACACCGTCGCGCATTGACACGACATCTGTGAACTGCTGCTGGTCTTTGTCTGACGACATCTGATTCTCAACTCCCATTCAGCTGCCCTCTCTCAAGATTGCATGTGCCGGCTTCCGCAGTGTCTTCAGCGGGGAAACTGCCGGGCGTTCCTGTAACGGGTTTTCGGTTGAGCAGTTATGCACCCGGAAAAAACTCGCCTGAGTGGATGAAACTCATCGTCACATTATCCTATGTTCCTCGAATGAGCTCTGCCGTCAACCGGATCTCGAACACACAGGTGTCAGCACCGCCGAGCATGGTCTGAACG
>PWUC01000106.1 GCA_003562655.1 Clostridia bacterium | reverse complement strand
TGCCCCCAAAGCTCAGTCACGGCCTCAGCCCGGCGCGATATGTCCCCCTCGCCGGACAGGGCAGCCTCTGCCAGGAGGAGACCGCCGAGGTCTGTCACCAGAGCCTGGAGGCCGTCTCCCAGCTCCGATGGGACAGTCAGCTGCCTGCTGAAGCTGGGAATCACCCACGACAGCGCTGCAGCGTGAGGACTCCGTGAATCGAGGGCATCAGCGATCCTCGCTGCTTCCGCCTCGGAGCTGGTAACTGCCACGATCACCCTGTGCATGCCATCGTCCGGTGGCAATACGACGGCAGGATATCCCATGCTGTTCAGGTCCTCTCTCCTTGTCTCCGCGTTGACCCTCTCACCGAAGGCACCCGCCTGCACCCGGTACAGGGGCATGGACTCTCCCACCACGGAAACCGTTACCGCAGGCTCGCCGGCCAGGGGCTCCTCGGGACTGACCGCAGACTCCCTCGCGGGTCCCGTGAAACCACGGAGCAGGTACTGACCCCCGAAGTAGCCCGCTGCCAGAGACAGACCGCCGAGAAGGACAAACACAACGACCAGTGACCAGATTGAAGTAGCCTGATCCTTTCGCGGATGGTGTCGCGCCATGAAGATTCACCCTTTCTCCACCCTCAGGAATGGATCTCAGCCCTGTCCAACACGTCTCCCTCGTCATTTTTCACAGTGACCCGTCTCGCTGTGAACAGGCCCCGGCTAAAGCGCACCACAGCCGTCGGTCTGGTGGTCATCATGGTGACGATGTCCGTCGGACCAGGATCACGAAGATGCACGGTTATGACGACCTCGGACTCGTCCTCCGACGACCCGAACTCAACCGTGTGCACGCCCAGTTCATAACCTCCGGTGGGACACATCCCCCGGGACAACACCACATCGGTGTGGGCATCACTCTGTCGAACCCTGGCCCGCACTGAATCCGAATCCTCTTCGGCTGCTGGCCGGTTCAATCCCAGCTCGCTTTTGGAGATGCCGGCGGCATCGGGCGACAGTACCGAATACGCAGGATACCTGGCCATCGCACTCCCTCCTGCCCCGTATAAGCATATGCAGAGCTGCCTCAATTATTTTTCTTCGCCGAGATCGTTTTGTCTTCTCTTTTCGCAAGACCCCCTACGGGCAGATCTCTGCCAAACGTTGCTGAAGATGAGAGACCTCACTCTCGAGATCCGCAAGACGCCCCCGCTCCTTCTGCACGACCTCCTCTGGAGCACGATCGACGAAGTTTTGATTGTCCAGTTTGCCCCGGCTGCGCTCCGCCAGTTTGGTGGCCTCCTTCAACTTCTTCTGCAGGCGGGCGATCTCCCGGTCCAGGTCGATCACCCCCCGCAGAGGCAGAAACACGCGCACATCACCGGCCACCCCCGCCAGGGCCTGCCCCGGCTGTTTCTCATCCTCCGGCAACAGGTTCAACTGGTCCACACCCGCCAGCTGTCTCATGTAACGCTGTGCCCCCTGCAGGAGCTGTCGGGACTTCTCCGGAGCCAGCACCTCGATGGACACCCGCCGGGAGGGCGGCAGATTGACCTCGGACCGGAGATTCCTCACGCAGCGGATCACTTCCATGAGTGAGACCATGGCATCCCGCGACCGGCGATCACAGGTGAACTCTTCACCCCGGGGCCACGGAGCCACCACGAGAGCCTCCCCGGCGTGGGGCAGCGCCTGCCACATCTCTTCCGTGACAAAGGGCATGAAGGGATGAAGGAGGCGCAGGATGGTCTCAAGGCCGATCCACAGGACTGCCCGCGCAACCTGGCGCGACCTCTCGTCATCACAGTTCAACCGGCCCTTCGCGAGCTCGATATACCAGTCACAATACTCGCTCCAGGAGAAATCGTAGATCTCCCTCAGGGCTTCACCTGCCTGGTACCGGTCGAAGTGTCCGCTCACAGCCTCGGCCGTCTCCCTGAGCCGGTGCAGCAGCCACCGATCCTCCAGCTCCAGCGAGGAGGCCTCCAGCTCCCCCGGGCAGACCGGAGTGAACCCGTCATCAAGGTTCATCGAGACAAACCGGGTCGCGTTCCAGAGCTTGTTGGCAAAATTCCGCCCCGCCTCCACCCGATCCCAGTGGAATCGGAGGTCATTGCCCGGCGCATTGCCGAACAGCAGGGAGAAACGCAGCGCATCGGCCCCGTACTTCTCCACCACCTCGAGGGGATCCACCCCATTGCCCAGGGACTTGCTCATCTTGCGACCCTCAGTATCCAGGACCAGGCCGTGGATCAGGACATCGTCAAAGGGTACCTCGCCGGTGAACTCGAGGGAGGCGAAGATCATCCGCGCCACCCAGAAGAAGATGATGTCCCATCCAGTGACCAGTACATCGCCGGGGAAGAAGTAACCCATCTCAGCCGTCTCCTCAGGCCAGCCCTGCGTACTGAAGGGCCACAGGGCCGAACTGAACCAGGTGTCAAGCACATCGGGGTCTCTTCTGAGGTCATCGCCTCCGCAGCGGGTGCATGCCCGGGGATCCTCCCTGCTCACGATGATCTCATCACACCCGTCGCAGTACCAGGCCGGAATCTGGTGTCCCCACCACAGCTGTCTCGAGATGCACCAGTCTCTAATATTCTCCATCCAGTTCAAGTATACACGGCAGAAGCGTTCCGGGACGAATTTCACCCGCCCATCTCTGACCGCCTCCACGGCGGGACCGGCCAGGGGCTTCATGCGCACAAACCACTGGGTCGATACCAGGGGCTCAACCACACTGTCGCAGCGATAGCAGGTGCCCACCGCGTGATGGTGAGACTCGACCTTCTCCAGGATCCCCAGCTCCTCCAGGTCCTCGATGACCCTCCGGCGCGCCTCCCCGCGATCCAGGCCGGCGTATTGCTCACCCGCCGAGTCAGTCATCCGGCCGTCCTCGCCTATGACACGGATCACATCGAGGCCGGCCCGCTCACCCATCTCGAAGTCATTCGGATCGTGGCCAGGGGTCACCTTGACCAGTCCGGTGCCGAACTCGGGATCGACAAGTTCATCGGCGATAACCGGGACCTCGCGGTTGACCAGCGGGATCACCGCGGTCTTTCCCACCAGGTCGCGGTAACGGTCATCCCCGGGGTTGACCGCCACAGCAGTGTCTCCCAGGATGGTCTCCGGCCTGGTGGTGGCCACGGTGAAGGATCCACCCTCATTCAGCCTGTAACGCACATGATACAGGTGCCCCTCCCTCTCCTCGTGCTCCACCTCGATGTCGCTTATGGCCGTGGTGCAGTCCGTGCACCAGTTGATGAGATAGTCGCCGCGGTAGATCAGGCCCTTCTCATAGAGGCGGACAAACACCTCCCTGACCGCCCGGGACAGTCCCTCGTCAAGGGTGAAGCGGGTGCGGTCCCAGTCGGGCGACACCCCCAGCGTCTGCAGCTGCCGTATGATGTTGGCCTCGTATTTCTCCTTCCATTTCCACGTCTCAGACACAAATTTCGCGCGACCCAGCCGGTGGCGGTCCAGACCTCTTCCTCTCAGGCTCAGCTCCACCATGCGCTGGGTGGCTATGCCCGCATGGTCAGTCCCGGGCTGCCACAACGCGTTCAACCCGGCCATGCGATGCTTCCGTATGAGAACATCCTGCAGTGTGTTGTTCAGCGCGTGTCCGACGTGAAGAACGTCCGTCACGTTGGGAGGTGGCATCATGATGGTGTACGGTTTCCGATCAGGGTCCACCTCCGCCCGGAAGAATCCTCCCTCGCGCCAGAATTCGTATATCCGTCCCTCAACTCCCCCGGGATCATACCGTGAGGGAAGCCCTCGATCTTCATTGCAGCCTGCCACCGCTATTCCCCCTTCCAGCCCATAAAACAGCAGACCCCCCTCCACCTAAGGGCGAAGGGGGGCAGGAATTCGCGGTACCACCTTAGTTCCCCGGCATCACGGGGCACTCTATGACCTGTAACGGGGGTCAACCGTACCAGCCTACTGAACCTTTCAGCTGATCCGCTCCGGGACGACCTTCAACCTGAGACAGACCTGGAGACCTCGCAGCCGGTGGGTCCCCATCTCTGAGGAAGCCTCAGGCCTACTCCTTCCCTTCACAGCATGTCTGAAGCGTCTGTTTCTCTAAAGTGTAGATCCTGGGCTGCCCAAAGTCAAGGCTGGTTGAGCGAGGCCATCACCGCACACAATGCCGAAAGGCAGAAACCGCTGAAGCGGTCGCACAGGATGAGGAACAGAAGAGAGTGCCCGAAGCATCGCTAGGCCTCATCGGCCCCGGCCTTCAGGGCCACGTTGACCTCCACCTCGCCGATCTCCGTCTCCAGGGCCATGACGAGCCGGTGAAAATCCAGGGTGGAGATGTACACGCCCCGGCCCGTGACCACTGTCGGCGGAGCGATGCGGCAGACGTATCCCTCCCGCTCCAGCTCCGTAGTGGCCAGTCCGGTGATCAAATTGCCCATCTCGGCAACCGCACCCTCCGCCTGCCCGTCAAATAGAGGCATCGGTTCACCCAGCATCTTGCTGACGATGGCTCGAGACGTTGCCTCAGAGAAACCGTAGAACACGGCCCCCCTGACGTCTCCCGTGACCCCGAGAGCCACCGTCACCTGTTTGGAGGTGGTGCCTGACTTCTGCAGGGATACCTCTCCCAGCCTGACCTGCACACCCGCCTGCCTTTCGATCACCTGACGCGCCGCCGAGATGAAGGGGTTGATGAACTTCACATCCAGTGACATGGCATCTCCTCTCCTCCCCTGGAATCCTCTCTTCCCATGGAAATGTGGAGCCCGTCCCCAGGCGGCTCAGATCTTCAGGGCGAAACATGGCTCCCCCGCCCCCTCACAAAGGAGATCCCACCCGGTCTCGGAACAGTACAGAGCCCCTGGTACGGGCATTCCCGGTCTCCTCGGCGACGGGGACGCAGCAGCCGATCAGGTCAGACTCAACCCGGTGCCGCACCCGAACAGGTTCCGCCGCGGCAGACTGCCGCGGGGCACCCGCAGACTTCGCACCTTTCGCCCGCTGATGAACAGCATCTATATACTTTATCGGAACCTGCGGCAAACAGTTGAACTGCTGTCTCATCCCAGGCAGCCTCAAGTTGATCAATCGACTCGAAACTGGCGGCTCATCACGGCATCCGGCAGATGGGGCACGGCAGGATCTGACGCAGCAGGAGCGATCGGGAGTGGACCACTGGCGTGTAAAGGGCGCCCGCTTCAATGCTGACAGAGAACGGGCTCCGCCAGATCCATTCCCACGCCAGGTGCGCATGTCCCTACCCGGCAACGTCCCACTGCGCAGCACCGGCCCCACCCGTCCGGACCCCGGGCATGTGCGTCCGTGCCACAGCAGCAGACGGGATGAAGCGAGGGAAGATCTCTGTCTTGGCATACACCATGCCCATCGCCCCGGTGGAGAGGGCAGCTCCAGGGGCAGCGCATCATGCCTGTCGAGGTTGGCTGCCGGCAGATCCTGCCCTCCTCAAGCCCGTTATTGATGGCGGCGACCTATGCATGTTCCATGAAGGACGGGTAGGTGTCGGTGCCCGGCGGCACGCAAATGTCACCCGGGGCCGGGCACACATAAACACGATGAACCTGAGCCCGTGCATCAACCGGGATACTCCATCAGGAACATGGCTCCAGCCCCGAGGCGATGACCCCGGAGCAACCCGGTCTTGATAAACCCGACCTTTTCGTAGCAGCGCACGGCCGGCTCATTGTCGGTCATAACCCTCAGGTATATGGACCGGAACCCCCGCTCCAGCAGGTTCGCGATGACCAGCTGCAGGGCTTGCTGACCGTACCCCCTGCCCCGGTCGCCTGAGGATCCGATGCACATCTTGATCTCCGCCCGGCCCCGTGCGTGGTTTATGTCCGCCAGTTCTATGTAGCCTATCCTACTGTCATCGACGTTGGCGAGTATCATGTACATCTCGCTGCGCACACTGGCGGCAGGCAGTGCGTCTGCCTCCTTCGTTCCCATCATCTTGCTTCTCAGGTCTGCATCCTCGAACCACCGCTCTATGTGGTGCAGGTCTCGAGGTTCAGCCCGGCACAATCTCACGCGATGATCCACTCCGGCGCACCTCCCACAACCCTTCACTAATTCTCACTGCAGCGCTGTAGACCTTCTGAGAATTGGATCCAGTGCCGGGGCTCCGCCAGGAGAGGAACGCGCGACCCGGGATGAAGCCGCAGATGCCGACAGGGTCTGCGAGTCCCGGTTGATTCGGGAAGCCAACGCCCTGCAGTACCGGGCCTGCATCGCGCTGATTCATCCTGCCGAACAGGAAGGGCTTTGCCCATCCGGTGCATTGTGTATAATTAGCAGTAGCGACTACCACTAAGGAAGGGTGTCTGATATGGACAAGAAGACCCTGGAAAACCTCAAGGAAGCCTTCGCCGGAGAATCACAGGCGAACCGCAAGTATTTGGCCTTTTCCGAGAAGGCGGAGAAAGAAGGATACGGCACCGCTGCGAAGATGTTTCGGGCGGCAGCAGAGGCCGAGACCATTCACGCCCATTCTCACCTTCGAGCCATGAACGGCATCGGTTCGACGGAGGAGAACCTCAGGGAGGGCGTCGAGGGCGAAACATACGAATATGAGAGCATGTATCCGCCGATGGTGGAGGCGGCGGAGGCTGCTGGCGAGAAGGCAGCAGCCCGCTCCTTCCGTTACGCAATGGAGGCTGAGAAGGTGCACGCCGATCTCTATGA
>PWUC01000187.1 GCA_003562655.1 Clostridia bacterium | reverse complement strand
GGTCTAAAGGTCCAGTGTCAACTCGATGAAAATTCCTACCCGATCGGGATCAAGGTCTCCGATGCTGAACTGAACACCGTCCGCCTTGAACGTTCGGACTTCCATGGCGACTGGAACTACGTGATCTATCCTCGAAATTGACCGTAAGTTGTTCTGTCGCGGCGCCTAAGCCACGAATCTATCCGTGAAGATCCGATCAAGAGCGAAAACTGTTGCGAAAATCAGCACGACCCAGCGGCACGCGCGCTACTTGCCGGATCCATGTTAAAGTTTTCCATAACAATGACCGATGTATAAAGGTGAGGGAGGATGGTCTAATGTTGAGGCTAATACGGAGGAGAAAAGGTTTCACGTTGGTGGAGCTGATGGTGGTAGTCGTCGTCATCGGTGTGTTGGTGGCGATCGCGATTCCCATCTACACCACGGTCCAGAGGAATGCAGCCAACCGGGCCCACGCGGCCAACGTCCGGATCCTGAGGGGAGCCGCGGCCCAGTACATGTCGGAGCATCCCGGGGTAGCAGCTACCTGGGCGGCAGATGGAGGGGAATCGGGAACGCCGGGTGACCACGACCCCAATGACGCCTGGCGGAACTACCTGGAGGAGTGACCGGAAGTGCCGCCCCTCGCCGATGAGAATCCTGCCAACGTAGACGGAGAAGAGAATCTTGGTGAGGCTGCAAAGTACCGCGTCGTGATCGCTTCTGAGGGTACAATCACCATATCGGTCGAATGAGCTGTGCATGTGCTGTCGCTCTGGGGGGGCGTTCACTGAGGTGTTCGCTCCCCCCTTTCTGCGACAGAGGGGCGCCAGCGACGAAATGGGGACGGTCATGTGCTGGGAGTGTCTGCGCAGGAGGAGTAGACGGGGGTTCAGCCTGGTAGAGGTCATGATGGTCCTGCTGGTGATCATGGTCCTGACCGCGATCGCCATCCCCCTGTACGACGCGATACAGCAGTCGGTTCGCGACAGAGTTGATGCGGCCAATGTCCGCGCCCTGAACAGCGCCACGGCCCAGTGGATGATGGAGCATGAGGACAACGATCCCTCCGGGCACAGCACCGAGTCCCTGCGGGAGGTCATCGAGGACCGGCTCATCGCGGGCTGGCCGGAGTCGCCCAACGGTATGAACTATGTGCTGGAGGAGGGCAAGTGGAGGATCCGGGACGACTGAGCCGGCCGGGGTAGAGGGAGAGTCACTGATAAGACGGGGAGGAACACCATGCGCAGGGTCCCGATATTTGGCTCAGAAGGCAATCCCGCAGGTGTCGCTCTGTGCCCCTTCTCCGATCCGGCCGGGTCGGTCTCAGGGTTTTCATCCCAGCCACAGGTCCAGGATCAGATCCCCCCAGAACAGGGACATGAGAAACCCCAGCGTCAGAAAGGGCCCGAAGGGAACGGCGGGCTTTCCGTTTATGATCATCATTCCCCAGACCCGGCCGGTTATCTCCGGCTCCTCGTCCTGTTTCATGTTGATGGAGACGTTCTCGAGGGATTCCAGCTCCCCCCGGAACCGGAGCATGATCGCACCGCTGAAGAGCAGGGCCGTGATCGCCCCGGCCAGCACCGCGGGCAGAAGCTGCAGGGGGCCCAGGGCCAGCCCCATGAACAGCAGGAGCTTGACGTCGCCCATTCCGATGCCGCCCCCCCGGGTGATCAGGTACAGGCCCATGAAGGTGCCGCCGCCGATGAGGGCTCCGGTCAGGGCCGAGAGGATGTCTGGTCCGGCTCCCAGGAGCGAGGCCCCGAGGGCGGCCAGGACCCCGGCCAGGACCATCCGGTTGGGGATTATGGTGTGTTCGAAGTCGACGACGGCGATGACCACGGCGACGGTCACGTAGATCAGATGCAGCGCCAGGGGTGCGGGCGAGAGGCCGACGTGATTGTACGAGGCCACAAACAGAAGGGCGCAGGCCAGCTCCACCAGGGGATACCGGGCGGATATTGGCGCCCCGCAGTGGCGGCACCGGGCGCGGAGCAGAAGATAGCTGAGCACGGGCACCAGGTCGAGGGCGGAAAGGGTCTGGCGGCAGTGGGGACAGCGGCTGCGTCCGGATATGTTCTCAGAGGCGGGGATCCTGGAGATGAGGACGTTGCAGAAGCTGCCCCAGATCGCCCCCAGCAGGGCAAAGAATGCGGTCCAGAAATAGTGCACCTGTACACCTCCCAATGCTGCAGTACTAATCCCTTCTTCCCGGGAGAGTCCGATTCCTCTGTCCGAGGCGGCGGTCCGGGAACCAGTGCAAAAATACCTGCAGTTGTCATCGAAGTTTTCAATTCTTTGGAGCTGTCGCCCGGGTGGGATCTACTCACCTGCCGGCGGCTGCCAGGAGGGTGCCGAGTATGAGCCTGAAACGCAGACAGAAGACGCGGGACTACCTCGGTCGCAGGCTGGTCGAGGCCGGCGTCGTGACAGAAGAGCAGCTGGAGAAGGCGCTTCAGACGCAGGACCTGCCGGGCAGTGAGAGGGGGCTGTTGGGCGGGATCCTGGTCCACCTCGGCTTCTGCACCGAGTCGGACATCGCCGGGGTCCTCGCCGAACAGGCCGGGGTCTCGCTGGTAGCTCTGGAGGATTATCCCGTGGATGCCGCGGCCATGGCCACCATATCGCCCGGGGACTGCCGGAGATACAGCGTACTGCCCATAGGGTTCAGTGAGGACGACCGGTTGATCGTGGCGATGCGGCATCCGGGTGACATCCTGGCCCTGGACGACCTGCGGATCCTCACCGGTTTCGAGATCGAGCCGGTGGTCGCTGTCGACAGTGAGCTGGACCTGTTCATCAAGCGGTATGCGCACGACAGCATGGCGGTGGAACACGAGGAGGAGGAGGAGGACGAGGACCCGGGCCTCAGTGATGTGTCGGCCGGCGATGGCGAGAGTGCGGAGCGCCCGGCGGTGCAGCTGGCAAATGTCATCATCACCCAGGCCGTCTCCGCCAAGGCCAGTGATGTCCACATCGAGGTCTATGAAAAATCCCTGCGGATCCGCTTCCGCATTGATGGGGTCCTGCACGACGTGATGCACCCGCCGCGCCGGATGCACGCATCCCTGGTGTCGTGCATAAAGGTCATGGCCAACCTGGACATCGCGGAGCGGCGCATCCCGCAGGACGGCAGGATGACGCTGCGGATCGAGGACAAGATCATCGACGTGAGGGTGGCCTCGCTGCCCACCAGCTTCGGCGAACGGCTGACCCTGCGCCTGCTGGACCGCTCCGCCCGGATGATCACGCTGGAGGAACTGGGAGGCGCGCCGGAGATGCTGGAAAAATACCGGAAGATGATCGCCCTTCCCTACGGCTTCATCCTCGTCACCGGACCGACGGGAAGCGGAAAGAGCACGACCCTGTATGCCAGCCTGGCCAACGTGGACCGGGAGGAACAGAACGTGATCACGGTGGAGGACCCCGTGGAACGACGCATGGAGGGAATCAGCCAGGTGCAGATCAACCCGCGGGCGGGCCTGACCTTCGCCTCGGGGCTGCGGTCAATCGTCCGCTGCGATCCCGACATCATCATGGTGGGCGAGATCCGGGACCACGACACGGCCCGAATATCCATCGAGTCGGCCCTGACCGGTCACCTGGTGTTCGCCACCCTGCACACCAATGACGCGGCGGGGGCGATCAGCCGCCTGACGGAGATGGAGATCGAACCCTACCTGACTGCCTCCTCCCTGGCCTGTGTGCTGGCCCAGAGGCTGGCGCGGGTCCTCTGTTCCCACTGCAAGCAATCCTACGAGATGAGCAGGAGGCGGGTAGAACAGATCGCAGACTTCCCCCTGGAAGATTCCGAGGAGCGTGTGACCCTGCACCGGCCGGGCCCGGGCTGTGTGCGGTGCAGCAGCACGGGCTATGCGGGCCGAATCGGGGTGTTCGAGATGCTGATCGTGACCGATACCATTCAACGGTTGACCCTGGAGAGAGCCTCTGCGGGACAGATCAGGGAGGCAGCCATCGGCGAGGGGATGCGGACGCTGCGGCAGGACGGACTGCAGAAGGTCAGGCAGGGCGTCACGTCCCTCGAGGAGATAATGAGGGTGGTGCTATGACGGAAGCCAGGTTGCCGCACATCAATGATATATTGCGCCGGACTGTGGACATGGATGCCTCGGATCTGCATCTGGCTCCCGGCCTACCTCCCATCGCCCGGGTGTATGGAGAACTGGTGCCCCTGGAGGATCTGCCCAGGCTGCGTCCCGAGGACATCAGGGACCTTTTGTTTCCCGTGCTCAAGCCCTACCACAGGGAAGAGCTGGAGTCCACGTGGGAGCTGGATTTTTCCCACTCGGTGCCGGGGGTGAGCCGCTTCCGCGGCAATGCCATGCGGCAGCGCAGCTCCCTGGCCGTGGTGTTCCGTCTGGTCCCGTGGGAGATCCCCGAGATCGATGAGCTGGGCCTGCCCGAGGTGATCAAGGACCTGGCCCGCCTGCCCAGGGGCCTGGTCCTGGTGACCGGTCCGACGGGCAGCGGCAAGACCACCACCCTGGCCGGAATGACGGGGCTGATCAACGAGGAGCGCCGGGTGAACATCATAACCATAGAGGATCCCATTGAGTTTCTGCACACCCACAAAAAGGCCATCATCAAGCAGCGGGAGGTCGGAAGCGACACCCACTCCTTTGTCGATGCCCTGAGGCACGCCCTGCGTCACGACCCCGATGTGATCCTGATCGGCGAGATGCGCGACCGGGACAGCATCGGCATCGCCCTGACCGCAGCGGAGACGGGTCACCTGGTTATGTCGACCCTTCACACCCAGACGGCGCCCCTGGCGGTGCACCGGATCATAGACAGCTTCCCCGAGACCATGAGGAGCCAGGTCCGGCATCAGCTGGCCGGGTCGCTGCAGGGCGTCGTGGCGCAGCAGATCATTCCCCGGGCCGACGGCGAGGGGAGAGTGGTGGCCGCTGAGGTGCTGGTCAGCACCGCTGCGGTCCGGAACATGATCCGGGAGGGCAAGGAACACCAGGTATACAGCGTCATGCAGACCGGGCGGAGCACGGGCATGCAGACCATGGATCATGCGCTGGCCGACCTGTGCCTGCGCAGGATCATATCCCGGGAGGTCGCGGTCAGTCACTGCGTGGACAAGGCCGAGCTGGACCGGGCGCTGAGCCAGGGAGGGGGCATGATGACGCTATGAGGACGGGCGAACAGGCCTTGACGAGAAGCGGAGGCGAAGGGGAGGCCCTGCGCCGGGATTGGGACGATGCCGCGGTGATGGAGGGCCATGAGCGGAGCAGCAAAGAGGAGGGCACCGGAGGTCCGAGATGGATCAGCCTTGATCTGACGGGCATGTCCCTCAGCCTCCCGGGAGCCCTCTCCCTGGTGGCGCTGATCCCCCTTCTTTACGTGTCTCCCTTTCTGGTCATCATGTACACCTCCGCTTCTGACATGGTGTGTCACATCAGCCTGGGCGTTCCGATCGTGACCTCCCTGATGATCAGCCTGCTGCTGGGCTGGGTGGGCCTGCTCGTAGCCAGCGCCGCCCACATCATCGCCCTCCAGTTCATGGCGGGGCAGGTTGACTGGATGGAGCCCACCGTGGTCCTGACCATGATCGGGATTATCATCGCAACCCAGGTCTCGGCCACCATCATCACGCTGCTGGTGCAGCAGTTGAAGCGGCGAATGGGGGACGTCGAGCAGGTCAACGATCTGCTGCGGGAGATGGCCCTGGTCGACGAGATGACCGGCCTTTATAATTACCGCTACTTCATGAACAGGCTGGACCGGGAGATCCAGATCGCCGACAGATATGCAAGGCCCCTGGCGCTGCTTCTGATCGACATCGACCACTTCAAGAGCTACAACGACATGAACGGCCATCTCGCCGGAGACGAGGCCCTGAGGCGGCTGTCGGCCCTGTTGGAGGACAGCATTCGGGCGTCGGACACCGTGGCCCGCTACGGCGGGGAGGAGTTCGTGGTCATCGTGCCCGAGGCCGGGGCCGAGGCAGCCCTGGCCCAGGCGGAGCGCCTGTGCGGCATCGTGGTCGCCGAACCCTTCACCTGGGGAGACCGGGAGAGCCCGGGGGTTCTCACCGTCTCCATCGGGGTGTCCGTCTACCCCGACATGGCCCCCGACAAGGACACCCTGCTCCAGCAGGCCGACGACTCCCTGTACTACGCCAAGCAGATGAGCGGGGACCGGGCCGAGCTGTATGATGAGTCGGTGATCGGCGTTGACGACGAGGTGCGGGAGGACACCGCCGTCCTGGCGTCGATCCGCACCCTCCTGGGCGTAATATCAGCCCGGGACGGATATACCTACGATCACTCGAGGCGCGTCATGAAGTACTCGGTGGTCATCGGCGAGCGGATGGGACTCAGAATGGACGAGCTGCGCACCCTGCAGTGGGCCGCCCTGGTTCACGACCTGGGCAAGATCGAGCTGTCGGAGGAGATCCTCAACAAGCCCTGCGGCCTGGAGGACCACGAGTGGGATGCGATCCGGCGTCATCCGGACACCTCGGCGCGGATCATCGAGCCCATCATCGAGCGAATGTACGCGATAACCGAGGCGGTCAGGGCTCACCACGAGCGCTATGACGGCAAGGGTTACCCGAGGGGAATGGTGGGCGAGGACATCCCGATCAGTGCCCGGGTCCTGGCCGTGGCCGACGCCATCGACGCGATGTACTCCGACCGCCCCTATCGGGAGAGACTGCCCGTCGAGGAGAT
>PWUC01000195.1 GCA_003562655.1 Clostridia bacterium | reverse complement strand
GGGTTCGATGCCGATGACAACAGAGCCGTTTGTCCAGTGCCGTCTCGAGCCCTATAGTGTATCACCCACAGACGGAGGGTATCTTCAATGCCGCTGTACAAAGCAGTCCTGGCCCTGATCATAGGTGCCATCATGACCCTGATCCTGATCACCTACGCCAGCGTCCACTGGGTCCGGGTCACCCAGGTCAGCCTGAAGATTCCCGAACTGCCCCCACAACTGGACGGGCTGAGAATCCTCCACCTGACGGACTGGCACAACCGATCCTGCACACAGACCCACATCGACGTGTTGGGGGCCGTCAGGGGCACAGACTTTGACCTGGTCTGCCTCACCGGTGACCTGGTGGAGTCCCATGTGACCCAGTTGGAGCCCGTAAAGGAGGTTCTGGCCCGACTGGGAAGGGAGGCACCGGTGCTCTCTGTCCTGGGCAACCACGATTGGTCCGCGAGTGGGCATCAGATAATCGCGGAGCTCGAGGAGATCGGGGTCGCATCCCTGGAAAATACGTTCACCCGGGTTGATATCCGCGGTGCATCACTGACGGTGGTCGGCATATCCGACTTCTACAGCCGCCGGGCCAATGTGGACGCGGCCTTCACCGGGACCGGCGACGACTTCACTCTGGTGCTGACGCATGACCCCAGCATCTTCCAACAGATCGCCGCCCACGGACCCTCGCTGGTCCTGGCCGGACACACCCATGGGGGGCAGATCCGCCTCCCCTTCCTTCCGACGCTGTACGCTCCAGGTCAGGGGTTCTTCCCCAGGTACGGAGACGGTCTCTACTGGGCCAGTGACAGTACCCTGTATGTATCGAGGGGAATGGGCTACACGAGCATTCTCCCCTTTCGCTTCTGGAATCGTCCCGAGATCACCATACTGACCCTGCACCGGGAGGACAGATGACACCCCAAAGGCCCGTCCATCCATCCCCATGCAAAACGATCACGCAAAGGGGCTCGACGTCTACCCGCTCATGTGCCAGGATGGTCGACATAAAACTGACGGTCCCTGCCCCGAGAGGCCATCACGGGGCTGCGTCGGTCCTGTCAGAGCTGCTCCCGGCGATGAGCCCACTGCCAACTGGGTTCGCAGGTCAATGTCAGGGACACCTGGATTAAGTATCCGGCAGGCTTGCAGCTCCCACCTCCGAAATCCGAGAGCATCTGCCGCCGACGGGCCCCTCGCTTCAGGTGTGCATGATCCCGGTCGTGAGACAGTGAGAGGATAAACCATGCCGGCTGCAGAAAACATCAATGAAGGGAAGTGAACCGCGATCCAGGATTTTCACACCTGGGAGGAATCTGTCAGATCATGCTGCACAGTGAAATCTGGTAGGCAAGGAGGGAGAAAGTGCGTATAGCAATCGCCAGCTTCAGCGATGAGACCATGACCTTTCTTGACACTCCTACGCCGGTTGAGCGTTTTGAACCCGCCACACGGAGAGGCCAGGAAGTGATTGACAACAACCGCGGAGTCTCCACTTACATCAATGGTTTTCTCAGGGTGCTCGATGCAGAGGGCGCTGAAGCGGTTCCTATCCTGGAGTCGCGCAAGGCTCCCGGTCCCTTCTCCGGGTGGATTACGGCGGAGTGCTTTGACAAGTACACGGGTGAGATTGCCCAGGGATTGCGGAGAGAGGGCAGTGTTGATGGAGTCCTGTTGGCTCTGCATGGGGCAATGGCTGTGGAGGGAGTGCCCAGGCCGGAGGCGGAGATCTGCCGGAGGGTGCGCGCAGTTGTGGGCGACGAGATCCCGATCATGGCCACATTTGACATGCACTCAAACGAGGATGAAGAGCTGATCGAGGCCACTGACGCCGTGTTCGTACTCAAGACATATCCGCACGTGGATTCGCAGCAGGTCGGAGAGATTGCAGCCAACTGCATGCTGCAGACCCTGCGCGGCCATTTCCGTCCCACCCAGGCCATGCGCCGTCCAGGACTGGTGTCGCCGAGCATGTTCCAGGGCACCGATGATTCGCCCATGAAGGACATTTATGACCGCTGCAGGGAATGGGAGAAACGCCCCAACGTCTACTGTGTCTCTGCTGGTACGGGTTTCGCGTACTGCGATGTGCCGGACATCGGGATGTTTGTCGTCGCGGTCACCAACAACAACCAGACCCTCGCGGAAGAGGTGGCCCAGGACGTATCCGACTACTGCTGGAGCTTCAGGGACGCCTTCGCTCGCAAGCTGCCAAAGCCCAGGGAGGCCATCGCCCAGGTGATGGAGCTGGTAGCCAGGGGACAGAAGCCCGTCGTCATTGCCGATGGGGCGGACCGGATCGGAGACAGCACCTGGGTTCTCAGGGAGCTGATACAGCAGGGGGCCAACAACTGGGCGCACCATGGCGTGTATGATCCCAAGGCTGCCGCTGACCTGGAGGCGACAGCAAGCGTCGGTGATCACATCTCAGTGAAAGTAGGTGGTTGGTACGGCCCCCACTCTGGCGAGCCGGTCGAGATCAGCGGCACGATCGAGTTCATGGGCCGTCCCGAATACGTACTGGTCGGCCCGATGCGCAGAGGTGCCAGGATCACCGACGGTTTTGTCGCCAGGATTCATCTGGGCGACAATCGCCATGTTGTCATCGCAGACCGCACCAGGGGAGCCAACGATTCCAGCCCCCTGACGGCTGTAGGGATAGATGTGGCCAGCCTGGATATCATCCCCATCAAGAGCAGGAACCATCACCGCGCCTATTGGAGTCAGGTGGCCAGGGTCAACTTCCCGATTGATGCTCCTGGTTACCGCGAGGTCGTTGATCTGACCGAGCTTGAGTATCACAACATCCCGGACGACGTTTACCCGATCGGCACCAAGTGGCGCGCTAAGGACCAATAGATGCGCAGGCTGGCCACATTGTTGATGTCGACCATCCCCATGCGCTCGATAGCCGCCCACGATATCAGGGGAGACCGAAACCGGTCTCCCCTGACACCTGATACTGACCCGTACGAACACGCCCCACCTCCGGAAGCATCTCCCGGAGTGCCTCCGTAGTGTGCCCGGTGAGGCGCTTGATCTCGCCGGAAAGTCACTGAAGAGGTCGGTTTTCCGCCCCCATCTGGGACAGGGTGACGATCTCACCGCAGTCAGTTCCCCGGATGATTCCCCCGATAGGCGGTACTTCGCGCTGGTGCCTGCCCGCTCCACCTTTTCCTGCATCAAATAATCCCTGATGATGAGATCGCGGCACAATCCGCCGCCGCGTAGCAGAGATGGTACAAGACCAGCTGCTCCCCGTATATCAGATCGACCTCAATTAGCTGGTCGCCGCAGCAAAGCGCGCTCATGCCTACCCAGCGGCACGACGCCACCGCAGCTGCCGGATACGGTCACGGAGCGCTCGTCAGGGTGACCGGAACACTCTCGCCTTGTGCGATGACCTGACCCGTACCGCATCAGCTGGTAGCTGGCGCTGTACTGGAAACTGCCTGCCTGGGTCGGCGGTGGGCAATATGGTGACCCCTGCTCCCTTTCCCTGGTGTTTTGGCAGACGATCCTTGCTATAGTATATTCCACCGATGCAGCCCCTGTAGGAATATCGCTCCGTTGTTCCGCTGCTGACGGGCGCGTAACCGGTGAGAACTCGTGTTCCGTCGGCCGGGCGGTCCCCGGGATGCATCCTGACGGCTCATGAGCGTCACCTTTATCATAATACTAACCGGTTAGTATAAGAGGCTTCTTACGAGGGGGGGGACAGTGATTGAGTACCGATAACGGCACAAGCCGCGATGCGATTCTGATGGCTGCCACGAGGCTCTTCGCTGAGAAGGGCTACAACGGAGCGTCAGTCGATGCCATAGCGACAGAGGCGGGGGTCAACAAGGCCCTCATTTACTACTATTTTTCGGGCAAGCGAGAAATCCTTGAGACTCTGATCCGCGAAGCCATCGATAGCGTGGTGAAACTCAGGGACCGCTTCTTCCCCGAATCTCCCTCTGATGTGGCGAATCGGTCCCAGATCAGGCTGGCTATGGATATTCTGGAATCGAAGGCAGATGTCTTTCGGGTGATGATCGTTGAGGCGCTGAAGAACGAGGACGGTGGCGATGAGGACGGGGCTGTGTTCGAGTTTCTCGATGCCGTTTCCCGGGATTCCATGGAACGTCTGACCGTCCAGGGTATGGTGGTGAAGGACCAGCAGGTCCTGGATCTGGTGGGCAACTTCTATTTCTTCATACCGATGAGCATGTTCATGACTCTCGGGGAGAGGTGGTCGGAGCACTACGGTTACGATCACGAAAGATCCCAGGAAGTTTTCTCTGACTTCATGGGCCAGCTGCTCGAGAGCTATCTCCCGGAGATCGTCGATGGACCCGGGGATGTGCAGAGTCAACCGTCGGGAGGGTGAAGAACAGGTGACATCAATGACCGGGAAACAGCAGGAACAGAAGACAGGCGTCGAGGACAGCAGGCGAAAGCTCCACAGTGGTGCGGTGGGACCGCCGTTGCGAGCGTAGCGAGGACAGAACTGACACAAGCTGATGTGGTGTTCCCGGGCGGGGAGATCGGGTTCGGGCATTCTCAGTACCAGTGAGGCTGAGGAGCCCGGGCCTGTCATCGGAGGATGCGACCGCGGTCAATGCGAAGGAAGACGGGCCTATTGCTGAGTACGGAGCGGTGGCGCGAGGTGTCTGCTGCCCGAACGCTCTGGTGAGTGGTTCGACTGCCTCGCATGCGCCAGCTCCCGAGTGTGTTCAACCTGTGCAAAGGGGGGAAACTGGCGATGGCAACTCACACGGGACGTATCAAGCGACAGTTGGCTCAGCTGGGATTTCGGCAGGTGCTGCGGGGAGCGCAGGGTGATCCGCAGGGAACGGTCAGCCGGTTGCTGGAGATCGCGGGCCGGTTCACCAGCCACCCCCAGTACCATGGGGCGATAGAGTTGCTGTCCCGACGCGTCAGCGATGATCCGCGCGTGATACGTAAGATCAGACTGTTGCTGAAAAACCCCGACATACTGGAGAAAATGTTCACCAACTGGGCGCTCAACTCCCTTTTCATCGGCGCTCCCGAGAGAAGAAAGCACGTGGCCAGGGGGCTGAGAACCCCCACCACGCTGCAGATCGACCCGACGTCCGCCTGCAATCTCCAGTGTCCGGGGTGCTGGGCGGGAGAGTACGAAAAGAGCGATCGCATCGAACCCGAAAGACTCGACCGGCTCTTCGATGAGATGAAGGAGCTGGGAATATACTGGGTGACGCTGTCCGGGGGGGAGCCCCTGGTCTACCCGCACCTGGTGGAGCTGATGGAAAAGCACAACGACATGTTCTTCATGGCCTACACCAACGGTACGCTTCTGGACGATGCCACCGCCGACGAACTGGGCCGCCTGGGCAACTTCACCCCTGCGTTCAGCCTGGAGGGGTGGAGGGAGACCACCGATGCCCGCCGGGGGAAGGGAGTGTTCGACCAGGTGACGGCGGCCATGGATCGCTGCGCCCGGCGCGGCATACCCTTCGGGGCGTCGCTGACGGCGACCAGGGAGAACGTGCGTGAGCTGTATTCCGACGAGTTCATGTGCTTTCTGGACGATCAGGGAGTTCTGTATATATGGGTGTTCCACTACATTCCCATCGGCAGAAGCCCCGATCTGGATCTCATGATCACACCCGAGCAGCGGTTGTGGATGGTGAATAGAATCTCCGAGCTGCGCGAGCAATATCTGATGGCCATGGTCGACTTCTGGAATGACGGTCACCAGGCCGCAGGATGCATAGCGGGAGGTCGGCTCTACGCCCACATAGCAGCCTCCGGCGACGTGGAACCCTGCGGCTTCGTGCACTTCGCACTGGACAACATCAGTGATACGACCCTGCTTGAGGCTCTCAACAGCCCTCTGTTTCAGGCTTTCGAGAAACGGCAGCCCTTCAATGACAACCTGCTGGCTCCCTGTCCCCTCATCGACAATCCTGATGCTCTGCGCGAGATCATAAAGGAGACGGAGGCGAGTGGGACTCATCCCGGGGCGGAAGATTGCCTGAGGGGTGCAACGGCCGAGTATCTCGACGATCTGTCGTCCCGGTGGAGGCGGGCGTCGAACGAGACGAACGAGAAAATGATGTCACAGCGGGATTGAGGTCCGAGTATCTCCCCGGGGGTGCCGGGGAATATGCGATCACCATCCAACCTTTGATCGCAGACTGAAACACCCCGGACGGATCTCACCGGCTGACAACCGGGGCCCTCGACTGTGCCGGGGGCCCTCCACCATCACACATCGTCTGCGGAGATATGTACTCGGGGCTCGTGGAGTCTGCATACTCTCCTCGTCTCCCTTCCCAATATACCCATCGGCTGCTGACAGGTCGACGATGTTGGCGTGGGTACGGGAGATTGCCCCAATGATGGCCCGCCGTGGCGCATATCCCTGGAGCCAGGTCATCACCGGGAGAAGGGGCACCGCCAATACTTGTATTGCGGTGGTGTCCAGCAGATGCCCGCGACGCAGCAGACGAGTCCAATGGCCGCACCGCCGCCCCCCACAACCCGTCTGCGCTCCCGGGCGGGCTGATCCACCACAAGGCCCTCACAGGGGCAATTCGAACATCTCCCGGTCAAAGGTGGTCAGAGACTCTGCCCCCCCATCGGTGATCAGCACGATGTCCTCAACTCGCAGGTAATACTCCCCCGGCAACCACAGCTTGGGCTCAATGGCCATGACCATGCCCGGTTTCAACATCACATCACAACCGCGCCTCAACCAGGG
>PWUC01000070.1 GCA_003562655.1 Clostridia bacterium | reverse complement strand
GGGAGGGCGATGTCATACGCGCAGCAACCATCGGGGCCTTCGGGATGGCCGCCGATGACCCGGTGTCCACCAGCAGGCTCTACCGGATGCAGGTCAGCCGCAATCTGGTGTCCGGCAATGTGGAGGAAGTGAGCGTCCGGCACGAGGCTGGCGATCTTCTCTTCGTGTTTAATCTGTCGGACGGGACCGAGGTGACGCTCCGCCGGGGGAGCTTTTTCGGGGCCCACGGCGACATGAGCCTAAATGACCTTTACCACGCCAGCTGGGTCACCTTTGCCCTCGGCTTTGACGGATCTGCCCGAAGGGCTCTGGAGGCGCGGGTTGAGGGCACCAAGTCCAAGTACGTGAAGCTCCTGACGGTCGAGCATGTGACGGATGGAGCCCACATCCGCGAATCCCTGCTCGTCGTGGATGAGGCGGGCGAGGCGGTGGCCTACCAGCTGGCCTTCCCGGCCCTGTGGGCACTATTTGTGGATGATTCGCTGGAGCTCAGGCGGGATCGCCTGGTGCAGATCCAGATCAACGACGCAGGCAGATGTGAGGGCGTGGTGTCGTGGGTGGAGGAGGAACCGCTTTCCGGCGCTTTTGTGGTGGTGTTTGTGGATGCTGCGGAGAGCTTCGTGATCCTCCGTAGAACGTCGGCCTCGGTCCTGCATGCCTCCGAATCGGAGCCGGAGAGCCCAGGAGAGGATGTCCTGGTGGCGGTGGATGCGGGTGTGTACACTTCCCAGGGCGATTATGCTGGAGTGCAGTCCCTGCGGGTCGGTCAGAAGGTGCGGCTCTACAGGGATGACAGGGGTGATGTGGCCCACATTGAGGTCGATGTTCAGTAGAATGGAGCCCCCTGAGGCGTGGACAGAACATATGTGCATTCCATCGTAGAGCGATACCTCTCAGGGCGTGATTGCGGGATTCACCCGCTGTCCTGTGGACATATATGCGAGGTGTACCGCGTTGATCTCTGTGATCAGCAGTTCATCCTCCGGGTGCGGCCGGAGGCCTTCTCCCGGGAGCACCTTCAGGCAGACCACCTGCTCCTCGGGTATCTTTCGGATCACGGATTTCCCTCTCCCTCTGTGGTGTGCACCCCGGCTGGAGATAGCTATCTTGCAACCCCCGACGGACGCCTCTGTGAGCTGCTGGAGTACATCCCTCATGATTCCACCCTGGGTGATTCGGACGCCCGCTGGATGTCGGGGTCGGTGGCTGCACTTCTCGGGCAGTTTCACCGGTTGACCCGACGGTATCCCCGGATCATCTGTAAGCCTGACTACGTTGGAAACACGCCTGTGAACCCAGAGAGCAAGTATTTCCGCGGTCCCCTGGAAAGGGGAGTGCCCCGTTACGAACGGGGGGCCCGGGGGGAGCTCCGGGGGGTCGTGGGGCGTTTGAGGGCGCGGCTGCTCCAGCTGCATCGGCTGATGCCGTCGCTGGATCTGTCATCGCAGGTTGTCAACCACAATGATTTTTACGGTGACAACCTGCTGACTTCGGGTTCTGAACTGGTGGGAGTGATCGATTTCGATTTTTGCCTGACTGGTTCGCACCTCATTGATCTGACGGAGGGGCTTTACGCGTCGATGATCTACAGTTCACGGGCCGCTCCATTCTGGGGACTGGACCCGGCGAGGGGGATTGACTGGACGGCGGGTGCAGAGTTTCTGCGCATCTATGAGGAGGAGTCGGGTCTGATCGCTTCAAGACCCCTTCTTCTGTCCATGTTGCAGGTGAAGGTCATAAGCCTGGTATTTTACCCCGGATTCATCCTGGCTGATAGTCCTGCGAAGAGACTGAAGACCCTGCTCAGGGCCGAGCGGATCACTGCAGCCCTGGGGGACGGCCGACTGCAGTTGCTGTAGAGGAGAAGCTGGCCAGCTGCTGTGATACGTCAGCTCAGCCGGTCTTCAAGACAGAACAGCGGTTGTCCCAGGCAGTTTCGGCTATCTCAATGCGCCCTCTTTCTGGATGGGGATCAGATTGTGGTTCCCGGCAGTAAACTCCGGATTTCCGATTACTGATGGGTGCAGCACTTTCGGGGTGCCGAGAAGCATTCGTTGCCACGGGTGATGAACGCGGTCCTGAGCCCGCAGGCGCAGAACGCGCACGAGGCTCTGCGGTCATCCTTTCACACGTCGGAATGCTGACCGCACACCACTGCCATACTAGAAATGTCAGTATGTCTCATTGAAGGGGGAGGGATTGATGGGTCAGGGGAAGCTAAAGCGGATTCCGGGGCACATTGGAGTGATCCCGGACGGCAATCGCCGGTGGGCAAAGAGCAGGGGCATGTCGAAGAAGGAGGGATACCGGTACGGGATTGATGCCGGTTTTGAGATGTACCGGTTGTGCCGCGGCCTCGGGGTGAAGGAACTGACGCTGTATGGATTTACCCGGGACAACACCAAACGGCCGGTGGGGCAGCGCGAGGCGTTTCGTCGGGCCTGCGTGGAGGCAGTGCTGCGCCTGGCAGGCGAGGATGCCGCCCTCAGGGTCATCGGTGATGACAGCTCACCCATGTTTCCCCGGGAGCTGCTTCCATATACAAAGCGCAGGAATTTCGGCGCTGCCGATATCAGGGTCAACTTCCTGGTCAACTACGACTGGGCCTGGGACCTCGGTCATGCCTTCCGGAGCGGGGAGGGGTTTTCCGCCGTGCGTCGGGAGATCCCCCAGGAGATAGCCTCTGCCGGCGTCTCTCGCATGGATCTGATCATTCGCTGGGGAGGAAGACGCCGACTGAGCGGGTTTCTCCCGGTTCAGAGCGTCTATGCCGACATGTTCGTGCACGAGGCGATGTGGCCCGACTTCACTCCCGGGCATCTCTGGGAGGCCCTGGAGTGGTATCAGGGTCAGGATGCTACCCTGGGGGGGTGAAGAGGAGCCCGGTCGGCAGACCGGGCCCGGCCTCACCGGGTTCGCTGGATGCGCAGGGACTGCTGTGCCTCACTGATCTCCTGGGGAGTTGCCATCTCCGGCTTGTACCATCCGCGGCTGCTCATCTCCCGGAAGAGTCTCTCCGCTGCCTGAACC
Source organism: Clostridia bacterium (assembly GCA_003562655.1). Next base: position 3,758 of record PWUC01000070.1, on the reverse strand, counting down.
TCTTCCCGGTGGATCTGGCTGAAGGTATTTCTGAGAGCGGAGTTTGTGCTCTCCAGGGTGGCTCTGTTGTAGCTGTCGCTCAGAGACTTCTGCCGGTTGAGACAGTCGGTGACGATCACCTGATCGGTGGCGAGTTTGTCGGTCAATTCAGACCCCCCTATTTTCTGGGTTCATCTGGTTGATGAGCTGATCATAGTGGCTTTGATGGATCTTCTGAATGTCTTGCAGAACCTGTTTCAGCTTTGGATCGCTGGTCTGCCCGATGTAGTTTCCATAGGTTTCGATCTCGAGCATCTCTCTCTGAAGGGCGTCCTGAAGCTCGAGCAGTTCACGCCTGGTGAGACTGTTCTGGTTCACAGCAAGTCACCTCCGCAGAAGGGTTTGGCTCCACATCTGTACTCTTTCCTCGTGAGGGGCGGGGCATTCACGAGCCGGCCAATGGCGTCAGTCCGCAGGCGATCACCAGGTGCGAGGGATGAACGGCGAGAGGCTGTGGTGGGCACCCGCAGCCGGGCGCCGCGCTGTTGATCGTCACGGCCTTCAACGTGGAATGGACGGCCGGACATGCAGGATATATCACATCTGCTGTAGAAACAATAAACTGCACATAAGGAGCGGTCTACGGACTTTATCTCACTAAAGAGATGGCCACCGACAATGATATCGACACCGCGTTCCGAGATGCGGCACCCGGCGAACAGATATGGAGGCATCAGACGATCCATGTCAGGCTCCGGTGCCGGCCCTCTTCGGGGCGTAGTGTGAAGACCGTCAGCCTGATAAGGAGGCATCAAAGACGGGGCTGACGGGTTTTGCTTGAATACTGTTTATGGAGGGGGTATGCATCTTGCGTTTAAGATCTGTATCGTTGAGTCTCATTGTTGTGTTCATGCTGGCCGCGATGGTCTTCTTCGCCGCCTGCGCGCCGGAGGCCGAACCCGAGGAGCCGGCAGAACCCGCAGAGCCGGAAGAGCCCGAGGAGGATGATGCTCCCAGGGAGGGCGGCGTCCTGGTGATCGGCACCGGCGCCGACACCGTGTCTATGGACTACCACCTGATGAGCTGCTGGCCGAGCCGTCAGGCAATCCAGTACATGTATGATCCCCTGTTGCGGCTCGATCAGGACGAGGAGCTGCAGCCGGTCCTGGCGACATCATGGGAGGTTGTCGATGAGGGTCTCGGCTATATCTTTTACCTCCGGGACGATGTGACCTTTCACGATGGCACCAGGTTCGATGCTGAGGCCGTCAAGTTCAACTTCGAGCGCATTCTGGATCCCGAGGTGGGTTCGCTTCACCTGTCTCGCTGGGAAGAACACATCGAGAGCATCGAGGTGCTTGATGACTTCACTGTGAAGTTCAACCTGTTCGATATCTATGTGGATTTCCTGGAGCAGATGACCTGGAGTGCCGCCATCTTGAGTCCGACGGCCGTCGAGGCTCTCGGTGAGGACTTCGCTCGCAGTCCCGTCGGCGCTGGCCCCTTCAAGTTCAAGGAGTACGTGCCGGGCAGCCACGTCGAATACGTCCGGTACGACGACTACTGGGCCGGGGCCCCTCTCCTGGACGGGGTCAGGGTCAGGATCATCCCGGAGGCAAGCACCAGGGTCATTGAGACCGAGGCGGGCAACCTCGACATGGTGTACGGCGTTGAGCCCAAGGATGTTCCGCGGTTGGAGGATGCCGGTGTGATCATCGAGCAACGGGTCACACCCAGCTACCAGATGGTGGCGCTGAACCTGGCTGACGGCCCGACGGCGGAGCTGGCTGTGCGCAAGGCGATCGCCAGGGCCATCGACCGGCAGCTGATCGTAGATGAGGTTCTGCTCGGTGCCGCCGAGCTGAGTCGTGCGGGAGTCCCGAGCGCATCGCCCTTCTACCATGCCGATGTTCCCATGCCCGAGTACGACACCGGCGAGGCCGAGAGGCTTCTGGACGAGGCCGGCTGGATCATGGGTGACGACGGGATACGTTACAAGGATGGCGAACCGCTGGAGGTAATCATCCTCACCTCCGATGCAGAGCTGCGGGTCCTTTACAGCCAGATCATCCAGGAGCAGTTGAACGGCGTCGGTTTCGATGCGGACATCGTGTCTCTGGAATGGGGCACCTACCTGGATGCCATCCGGGCCGGTGAGTACCACGTGTCGTGGTGGAGTCTGGGTGGATTTGCCCACCGGATCGGGACGGGTACGGGCAACCTGCACTCGGACACCTACTGGAATGTATCGCAGATCGCCCGTCAGCCGGCCCTGGCCGAGGTCTCCGAGCAGGTGGACGACATCATCGACACCGTCCTCGAGACCGTTGACTACGACAGGCGGGTCGAACTGATTGGTGAGTTCCAGCAGATCGCCTACGATCATCAGCTCAAGTTCTGGCTGTGGCACGGAATCAGTCACATTCCAGTTCAGCCGTGGGTGAAGGGATACGAGCTTTACAACTACAATATCTTCTGGGTGCAAGACGCCTGGCTGGATAAGTAGGTATCCCGCGATTCAGGGGAAGGGGATGTTCACCGCCCCTTCCCCGCCTCGATGAGTTTTTGTGAGGAGGTTCGAGTGTGCAGACATACATCGCCAAACGACTCATCTTGGCAGTTCCCACGGTCCTCGCGGTGATGACAGTGGTCTTCTTCTCCCTCTATTTCGCCCCTGGGGATCCAGTCACCATGATGATCCCCCCTGACCTGGAGGGGGACGCCCGGGAGGAGATGGTTGAGAGGATCAGGGCCCAGCTGGGTTTTGATCGGCCCCTTTATGTTCAGTATCTCGCCTACCTTTCCAGGACCCTCAAGGGTGATCTCGGTAGGTCGCTCCGGCACAGGACCCCCATAGTGGAGGATTTGAGGGGGCGAATCCCGGCGACCCTGCAGCTGGGCTTTCTCTCACTGATCATCTCCGTGCTGATCGGCGTCGGTTTCGGCATTGTTTCTGCGGTGAGGCGGGATTCGCTTCTGGACAATGCCACCATGTTCGGGGCCCTGTTCGGTGTATCCATACCGAATTTCTTTTTTGGTTATGTCCTCATGCTTATATTCGGGCTGTACTGGAGAGTGCTTCCGCCTTCAGGATTTGGAGGATCGGTGTTCAGCTGGGAGGGGCTTCGCTACGCCATCATGCCGGCTCTGACACTGGGGACCAGTTCAGCCGCGGTCCTGGCCAGGTTTACCCGTTCGAGTATGCTCGATGTGATCAACCAGGACTATGTCCGCACCGCCCGCGCGAAGGGTCTGTCGGAGAGGATCGTCATCTTTCGCCACGCCCTGAGAAATGCCCTGATTCCCGTGGTCACGCTGCTGGGAATGCGGTTTGGTGCCATGTTGAGTGGATCGGTCATAACGGAGACGGTGTTTGCATGGCCCGGGGTCGGCCGCTATATGATCGGTGCGATCAGCAGCCGGGATTTCCCCGTGGTGCAGGCGACGGTACTGCTGGTGGCCGTTGCCTTTGTTATGGCCAATTTCCTCACCGATCTGACCTACGCGTATATTGATCCGCGCATACGTTACGATTGATAGGCAGGGGAGGGTGACAACGCATGTCGAGGCAGATGGAAGCCGAGGGCGACGGGCTGGCTGCAGGAACCGCTCCGACGGATCCCCAGGGTCTGACGTTCGGACAGCGGTTCAAACTGCGCGTGAAAAAAAACCGCCTGGTGGCAGCGGCCCTGGTCTTTTTAATGCTGGTGGTGCTGATGGGGATCACAGCTCCCTATCTGACGCCCTATGAACCCCAGCACCAGAATCTTCTGCGGCGG
>PWUC01000253.1 GCA_003562655.1 Clostridia bacterium | reverse complement strand
GTGGTGCGCCGGCAGGCGAGGAGCGGATAGCTCCTGCTTGTGTTCAAGAAACACTTGCTCAATTCACCGGGCGAAGTATACCACAAGCCCGGTGCACACGTCAAAGGTCCGCAGTCACCCATGAAATCTTACCCGGAGGTCCCCGGCTAATTCACGGGCAAATCTGAGATCATTGCGAATGTCCATGCTGGTCGAAAAGAGTACCTGCGAACCATGCGCAGGCAGTATCAGAAATGCCGGAGCCAGACCCAAAGCTCACACATCATCGGTGAGACAGTCACTGCCCCCTGGCATCACTCAGGTGCGCTATCGCCGTTGTCAACAGGGTTCTGTGCTGATCCGCTCCACCGCCGTCCTTTGATCATAAAGAGACGGCCAGCGGCAACTCCGCGCGCCGACACCCAGGGAGCCTCACTGCCCGGATCCGGATGCAGCTTTTCAGGGAACACTCTTCGAGACCCCCCATGCCCTGTACCCTGGAGTCCTGCCAGGCAGAACCGCAATGCTTCAGCATGTCCCTGGGGCATCCGGCCTTGTGAGCGATCGACCCGACAGATGCATGCGAAGACCTGGGACAGGAAGAAAACCGGGCCCTCTGAATCGTGCTTCGCTGCCGCGGGAAAATCTCCGGTGCTCGCCTATTGACGGGACACAACCGAGGGTATATGCTCACTGGAGCAGCAAGGAGGCCGGATCATCACTGCAGAGACGTGGACGTGCTGTATATGGGGAGGTGTGGGGGCTTGAAGCACGGACTGCCGCTTCTCATGGGTGCATTGCTCCTGATAACGATCGCAGGATGCAGCGTCGGTAACGATCTTTTGGAGAATGGCGAATACAAGCCTGCCATTATGGTGGATGACCAGATCTACTGGCTTTCACCCACGGGCAATGTAAACGCCATTTCTGAGCATTGTGAGGTGATCGGCCAGATCGAGTGGATCGCTTCACCAACGAAACCCCCGGATCGGAACTGGGAAGCGATCGGGTTTTCAGATGATTTTTTGGGTGCTGATATTTACCAGAGTGAAGACGGTGACACCATTTATGTGTACAATCCCGAGCTCAAACAATATGTCCCCTTCGAATTGATCACGGAGTGAGTACAGGCACCAGCACAGAGGCCCTCAGATCATCCGGACGCACTGGCGGTCACCGGCCTCTGGCCCGCTCTCTAACATGGTCCATCGAATATCGCATGCCCTGAGGTGAACACCGTCAACGCATCTTTTGTGATACCCGGGGGCAGCGACGATCTCATCAGTGATCAGTGGTTTCTGTGTCCGACAACCGGATTGGCGTCATCGCCCGCCCATGGTAGGCGAAAGGAGTATCTGCGCACCACGCGAAAGCGGCGCCACGGGTGCAGGAGCCGGGAAGGACCCTCCCGGCTCCTCTGTTCACGACCCATCGCCCGCTGCCTCAGGACCGTGCAAGCGCTCGGTGATGTCCCGCAGGATATCCTCCCTGAACTGCAGGTACGGCCGGGGGCCGAGGTCACCCCGGTTTCGGGTGCGTACAGACACCGTCTCGTCGGCCACCTCTCTGTCTCCGACCACCAGCATGTAGGGGGTCTTCTGCATCTCCGCCGCCCGGATCTTGTAGCCGACCTTCTCATTTCGATCGTCAACATGGACCCGGACACCGTGGGCCGAGAGATCCGAGGCCAGGTAACGGGCATAGGAAGAGTGGTCGTCGGTAATCGGAAGCACGATGGCCTGCACCGGCGCCAGCCAGGTCGGGAAGGCCCCGGCATAATGCTCCACCAGCCCGCCAAAGAAGCGCTCCATGGATCCCAGCACCGTGCGGTGGATCATGACCGGTCGGTGCACATCACCGTCGGAACCGACGTAGCCCAGATCAAAGCGCTCGGGCAAGTTGAAATCGAGCTGGATTGTCGGCCCCTGCCAGCCCCGCCCCAGGGCATCCAGCATCTTGATGTCGATGGCCGGACCGTAGAACTTCGCCTCACCTGGATCCTCCGTGTAGTCGAGGCCGATCCGCTGAAGGGCCCTGGGCAGCGCACTCTCGGCCTTCTCCCAGGCATCGTCGCTGCCGATGTACTTGTCCGGGTCGGCTTCGCCCCGGGTGGACAGCGCAACCTCATACTGGGTGTAGCCGAAGCTGGTGAGCATATACTGCGCCAGCCTCACCACCCCGATGATCTCCTCTTCCACCTGGTCGGGACGGCAGAAGATGTGGGCATCGTCCTGGGTGAAGCCGCGCACCCGCAGAAGACCGTGTATGACCCCCGAACGTTCATACCTGTATACCGTGCCCATCTCGGCCCATCTCATGGGCAGGTCCCGGTAGCTCCGGGTCTCCACCTGATACATCAGGATGTGAAAGGGGCAGTTCATGGGCTTGAGCAGGTATTCGGAGCTGTCTGCCTCGATGGGATTGAACATGTCATCGCTGAAGGTCTCCAGGTGCCCGCTGGTGGCCCACAGCTCCTTCTTGGCAATGTGCGGTGTGTAGACGATGTCGTATCCCCGATCCCGGTGGGTCGTTCGCCAGAACTCCTCGATCACCTCGCGCACCACCGCGCCGCGGGGATGCCAGTAGATCAGCCCGGGACCGCCCTCCTCGTGGGTGCTGTACAGCTCGAGCTCCCGCCCCAGCCGCCGGTGGTCTCTGCGCCTGGCCTCCTCAATATGATTCAGGTGAGCCTCCAGATCCGACTGGCTGTCAAAGGCCGTACCGTAGACTCGCTGGAGCTGGGGCCTGTCTTCGTCACCCCGCCAGTAGGCTCCGGCGACACTGAGCAGTCTGAAGGCCCGCAGCCTCCCCGTAGACGGAACGTGGGGGCCTCGACAGAGATCAACGAACTCGCCCAGCCGGTAGCAGGATATCTGTTCGTCCTCCGGCATCTCCTCGATGAGTTCAAGCTTATAGGGCTCATTCAGCCGGCGGAACATGTCGATGGCCTCTTCCCGTGAGAGCACATCCCGCTCGAAGGGCAGGTCCTCGGCGATTATGGACCCCATCTCCTCCTCAATCCCCGGAAGGTCGTCCGAGGTCAGGGTTTCGGGCAGATCGAAGTCGTAGTAAAACCCGTCATCAATCGCCGGTCCGATTCCCAGCTGCACATCATCAAAGATCCGCTTAACTGCCTGGGCCAGAACGTGGGCCATGCTGTGCCTGAATATGGCACGACCCTCCTCGTCGGCAAAGGTGAGGATCCTGAGATGCCCTCCATGCTTCAGGGGCTCCGACAGGCCGACCAACTGCCCATCCAGCTTGCCGCCCAGGGCGTCTCTGGCGAGACCGGGCCCTATGGACCTCGCGATCTCGCCGACGGTTGTGCCAGACGCGAACTGTTTCACAGAACCATCGGGCAGTATGATGTTTATGTCCATTCCTTTCACCTCCCAGAATACAAAAAACCCGTCCCTGAAGGACGAGCTTCTCGCGGTTCCACCTTCCTTGGCTGTACAGCCCTCTCGGACCCGGTAACGGCGGGAGCCGGCCAGGTTCACAATCAACGATCTGGCACTCCGGAGTGGTACTGTTCCGGGACGAAGCGGGAGTCTTTCAGCCAGTGAACTCCCTCTCTGGCGGCTGCGCCCTCCGAAGAGCGTGTCTCCATCATCGCGTTGATGGTATTATATCCATGGTGAGGCTCGTTGTCAAAGATCAATGGAGGGATTCAATGCCCGGACTCCACTTCCCCGATCTGCACATTCACACGCACTGCAGCGACGACGGAGATCATTCCCCCGAGGACCTGATCGCCATGGCCCAGGGCCTGCACCTGGACATGGTGGCCTTCACCGACCACGATTCCGTTGCCGGCACACCCGCCACCTCAGCACCGGGAGTCAGGATCCTGCCGGCCGTCGAGATATCCTCGGCCTTCTGTGGGGCTGAAGTGCACATTCTCGCCTACGGAATCGACCCCGATAGTCCCACCCTGAGAAGCATTATCGAGGCCAACGACGGGCACCGCCTCCGTCAATTCCAACGGCGGCTCGACTCCATGAAGTCGCTGGGCTTCCAGGTCAATGCGGAGGTGGCCGCTGCGGCCGCCGGCGGAAGACCGCCGAAGACGGGGGCCCTCCTGGCCATGCTGCACCATCTGAACCCCTCGGACGAGAGGCTCTCGGCCTATGGAACGCCCGAGAGGCCGGACTGGGGCTCCTTCTACCGCGACTTCTTCTCCCCCACCGGCACCGCCAGTTCACCCCTGCAGGCCATCCCGCCCGCCGAGGTCGTCAGGCTGGTCACCCAGATGCATGCCGTCCCGGTCCTGGCCCACCCCGGGGCCCTGCTGCAGTACACCGACCCGGACGCCCTGGTGCAGCTGATCAGGTCGCTGAGAGATGGAGGGCTGGACGCCCTGGAGGCATACACCTCCTGGCACAGCCGCGAGGAGGCGGAGGACTTCTGCCAGCTGGCCCGAGACCTCGGTCTGGGCGTGACCGCGGGCAGTGACTACCACGGTCCCACCTGCAAACCTGAGGTCAAACTCGGCGACCCCCGGTGGACACCCCGAGATGTGCGCCACGAGGTGTACCGGACCTACCTTCCGCGCTGCCTGGATTGAGATCAAAAGAAGGCCCCAGACCCACGCGTGCAATCGTTGGAGGTGAGCAAACTGAGAACCGGTGTACTGGAAATACCCAGATCAGAACACATCTACTCGTTTTCGCGGGATGCCAGACCCGCCCTTGAGGTGGACCCGGGAGCCGTGGTGATCTTCGACACCTTCGACGCCTTCTCCGGACAGATCACGAGCCCGGAAGACAGACTCGAGGGTCTCCCCTTCGATCGGATCAACCCGGCCACCGGCCCGCTGTACGTCCGCACAGCACGGCCCGGTGATGCACTGGCGGTGAGCATACTGTCCCTGCAGACCTCAGCCCGGGGCTCGATATTGTCCATCCCCGGGGAAGGGGCCCTGGGTGATCGGGTTGCCCAATCCACAACCCGGATTGTGAGGATCGGTGAACACTGGATCGAATTTGCCCCCGGGATCCGCCTGCCCAAACGTCCGATGATGGGAGTCATCGGCGTCGCTCCCAGCGGTGAGCCCATATCCTGCGGCATCCCCGGCAGACACGGTGGGAACATGGACACCAACACCGTCACGACCGGCGCAACCCTCTATCTTCCCGTGCAGATCGACGGGGCACTCCTGGCCATGGGGGACGCCCACGCACTGCAGGGAGACGGAGAGGTCTGTGGGACCGGAGTTGAATGTGAAGCCCGGGCCACCATTTCAGTGAATGTGATAGAGGATTACGAGATTGAGTGGCCCATGCTGGTCAACTCCGAGGACCTCATGTTCATCGTCAGCGCCCAGACCCTCGACGAGGCTTCGCGGGAAGCCGTCCACCAGATCGTGATGCACCTGATGAACGGGCATGACATGTCGTTTGATGATGCATACATGCTCATGAGCTGCGTCGGGTCGCTGCGGATCAGCCAGATCGTCGACCCCCTGGTCACGGTCCGCTCATGCATCCCTCGCCGCTACCTGTGAACACCTCGATGACCGGCCCGCACTCCATCCGGGCCGGTCATCCTCCATCAGATCCCATCCTCAGATGATGATGCAGATGAGGCCTGCAGTGCCCTCGTTGAGAATCCGCACGAGGGTCTCCTGCAGTTTCTCGCGGGCGTCTTCGGGCATCTGGTACAGTTTATCCTCAATTCCCTCGCGCAGAAGGTCGGCAATGGGCTTGCCGAAGATGTCGGTGCTCAGGATGGCCTCGGGATCCTCCTCGAAGCGATCCGTGAGGTAGGCCACCAGCTGCTCCGACTGCCGCTCCGAGCCCACCATCGGCGTGATCTCAGTGTAGATGTCTGCCCGTATGAAGTGAAGAGACGGCGCCCTGGCCTGCAGCCGTATCCCAAACTGGCTCCCACGACGCACCAGCTCCGGCTGCTCAAACTCGACATCATCGACGCTCGGAATGACCAGTCCGTATCCGACCTCCCTCACATCAGCGAGGGCCCCGGCAATCCGATCATACTCACCCTTGGCAATGACCAGGTCCTTCATGAGCCGGATGGTGTCAGACTTTCCTGTCAGTTCAACCCGGTTCATCTCTCCGAGAATCTGATAGAAGTACTCCTCGGGAGTGGTCAGGTCGATGCTGACCACACCGGTTCCCAGCTCAAGGTTGGTCAGGGTCACCGCCTCAGTGAAGTCGCTGTCCCGCAGCGTCCCGATGGCCTCGTAGATATCTCGCAGACGCTCGATCTGCTCCACTGCCTGGCCGATGGCCTGCTCAAGCTGTTCCCTGAGCCAGTGATCCTTCTCCAGCTCCTCCACCCAGTCCGGCAGGTTGACCTGCACCTCCCTGACCGGGAATTCGTGCAGTAGCTGCTCCATGATCAGCTCTATGTCCCCCTCGTTCAGGAGGGCGCAGTCCACCGATATGACAGAGACATCGTGCTCCTCCTTCAACTCATCACAGAGCCTCAGTGTGTCCTCCCGCTCGGGATGAGCACTGTTCATCAGGACGACGAAGGGCTTGCCGGTGCTCTTCATCTCGGCTATCACCCGCTGCTCGGCAGGCACAAAACTGTCCCTGCCCAGATCACCGAAGCTGCCGTCCGTCGTGACCACCAGGCCCAGGGTGGAGTGATCCGCCATCACCTTCCGGGTACCGATCTCAGCCGCTTCTTCAAAGGGGATTTCGTAGTCAAACCACGGTGTGACCACCATCCTGGGGCCGTCCTCATCCTCGTAGCCAGTGGCACCTTCTACGGGAAAACCAACCGAATCTACCAGTCGGACTGTCAGCGTCACATTCTCAATGACTTCCACCTTAACGCCGTCGTCGGGGACAAACTTCGGCTCGGTGGTCATTACCGCCTTGCCGGTTCCAGCCTGCGGCAGGGCGTCCT
>PWUC01000018.1 GCA_003562655.1 Clostridia bacterium | reverse complement strand
GACAGCGGCCCCCGCCGGATGTTCACCGGGGAGGCGGGCAACAGCTATGAAGGCTAGGGTTGAGAGGGCCGGATTGTGAATCTGGCCGGCGACTGTCAGACCACGGCCATGGGGATCCTTCCCCACCGCGATGTCCGCAGGGCCCTCGATCTGGCCCTGTCGGTGGACATCCCCTTCTGGCCTCAGCTGCCGAAGGTGAGCTTCTACGAGGACATGTATGTTCAGGTGTCTGAGCATTTTCCAGGCATCAGACTGGACGTCCGGGAGAGGGAGATCTTCCTCTGTCCTGAGGGCTTCTACCGCGAGCTCCCTGAGCTGGTGGCGCACTGGGAGGATCCCGCCTATTTTGCACTGTCACCGGAGTACAGCGCCACCTTTCGGAGATTCCTGGACGAGGAGCTGGATGAGTACACCCACGTGAGGGGCCAGCTGGTTGGGCCGGTGAGTTTGGGCCTCAGGATCCCCGACGCTGATAAGAGGCCCATCATCTACCATGATGAGATCAGGTCCTTCCTTTTCCCCTTTGTCCAGAAGAAGATCTCCGCCCAGCTGGATGCGTTGAAGAGGCATCATCCGGACCCGCTGGTCTGGGTCGATGAACCGGGCCTGGAGATGCTGTTCACGGCATTCACCGGCTATACCGCAGAGAAGGCGCAGGGGGATTACGCCGAGTTTCTGGAGGATGTTCCGCGGCCGAGGGGCGTGCACCTGTGCGGCAATCCCGACTGGTCCTTTCTCCTCGACCTGGAGCTGGATGTGCTCTCCGTTGATGCCCTGGCCCAGGGGGAGGTCTTCGTGCGGTACTTTCCGCGCATTGCGCGTCACCTGGATCGCGGAGGCATCCTCTCCTGGGGAATAACGCCGACCCTCACTGAGGAGATGGAGATCGAAAGCATCAATTCCATCGTCGAACGGCTCGAGGACATGTGGCAGTATCTGGACCGAAAGGGGATTGATCGCGACCAGCTTCTGCGTCAGAGCTGGCTTGCGCCCGCCCGTTGCTGCCTGATCAATGAAGATGGCGAGGAGACGGTGGAACGGTCCTTTCACCTTCTGAAGCGGGTGTCAGAAGTGGTGCGCGCCCGATACGGGCTGTGAGGTCAGTGGCGGTGGGAACCTGACCGAACCGGGAGGTGGGATCTTCAGAAGAGGGGATGCCCCCACACATGTCAGCCCGTCGCGATGAGGGTCCGTCCACCGGGCTGCGGTCGCCGGTCGGACAGCCCCGGCGCAGCGGGAGCTCCGCGGGTAGACAGAAAACGGATCCGTGTAGTGGCCGAAATCCCGGCCCGGGGGCGCGGCAGTGCATGATGTGCAGATCCGGGTGTGTTGTTCACTCGTTGACACTATCAGGGTTGCGATATATGATAATTGCGAATTGCTCTGGGGTTAAGCGAGGGTGGCGGAATTGGCAGACGCGCGGGATTTAGGATCCCGTGCCTCCGGGCGTAAGGGTTCGAGTCCCTTCCCTCGCACACTCCCTGTGGCCAGTGTGGGCAGTGGGGATCCGCTGCCCATCGGTCTGTCTGGAAGGCCGCAATATTGGACACGCTCTCCTGCGATTCGTTATCATGGGGAGTAACTGCCAATCCTCCGCAAGGATGAAATAGGGGACGGTGTACGACGAAAGGGGAACACCTGTGATCAAGGCAAGGGTGGAACGGGGAACCGAGAAGGAAAACGTGCGCATCGTGCACGTGGACGTTGATCCCGAGATGGTGAACAGGTACATGGACCAGGCCTTCCACGAGCTGCGGAAGGATGTCACCATTCCGGGTTTTCGTAAGGGGAGAATTCCCAGGGTGCTCTTTGAGCGCCGCTTTGGCCGGGAGGTCATCTGGGAGGAAGCATTGGAAAAGCTGCTGCCTGATGCTTACGGTGAGGCGATCGAGGATCTGGACCTTGAACCCATCGGCCCTCCCAACGTTGACCTGAAGGACGCAGATTCCGAAGAGGACTCTCTGTCGTTCACCGCCGAGATCGAGGTCAGGCCAGAGGTGAAGCTGGGTGAATTCCGGGAGATCGAGGTGGACCTGGATATCCAGGAGGTCACCGATGAGGACGTCGAGGAGACGCTTCACCGTCTGAGAGATTCCAGGAGCTCCGTGACGGCCGTCGAGGATGAGGATGCGACCGTGGTGCCGGGAATGCTGGCCGTTGTGGATTTCCAGGGATATGATGGTGATGAGCCCCTCGAGGAGCTGCACGGTGAAGAGATGTTGATTGAGGTCGGATCGGGCTCCAATATTCCAGGTTTTGACGAGGGGATACTCGGGGCCCGGGCGAAGGAGAAGAGGACCTTTTCTGTTGAGCTGCCTGCCGACACGCCCCTGGAGGATCTGGCCGGTTCTGAGGTTCGCTTTGAGGTCGAGATCAAGGAGTTGCAGGTAAAGGAATTGCCCGCGTTGGACGACGAGTTTGCCCGGGAGTTCTTCGGGGACGACAGCGTAGAAGAACTGCGGGAGAACTACCGCGAGTATATGATCAATGACAACGAGCAGAGTGCCCTGGCCGAGCTGGAGAGTCAGGTGGTGAGTCAGGTGGTGGACGGTGCCGAGATCGAGGTTCCCGAGGTCATGGTTGAGCAGGTTGTCGACCAGAAAATCTCCGATTTTGAGTACCAGATGGGAGCCCGGGATCTTTCGCTGGAGGACCTGCTGCGGGAGCGGGGCTACGATAGTGAGGATGACTTGAGGGAGGAGCTCCGGGGCCCTGCAGAGAAAGGAGTCCGGGAGATACTGGTCCTGGAGGCTGTTGCGGACCAGGAAGCAGTCGAGGTGAGCGAGGAGGAGGTAGAGGCGGAGTTGGAACGGCACGCGGGTTCCATGGGCATTGATCCGGGCATTTTCCTGCGCACTCCGACCGGCTCTGGTCTCATGCAAGAGGTGAGAAACAGCTGCCGACTGAGAAAGACCAGGGAGTTTCTTGCCTCGCTGTCCTGTCCTGAATACGATGAAGTGAAGGAGCGTGTCGCTCGGCGAGAGGAGCGGTGGCAGCGGGAGAAGGAGGAGCGGGTGGCCCAGCAGGAGCTCGACGATGATTCTGCTAAAGATGAGGCTCCCGGGGTAGATTAGACTGGAGTCAGGATAGTTTTGCATGAAGGAAGATGGCTTCTGCAGGGCGAAGACGGTAGCGGTGATTCCTGTGTCGGGAAGAAAGGTGCGTTGCACATGACTCTTGTACCGATGGTAGTTGAGCAGACAGCACGCGGAGAGCGTGCGTATGACATCTATTCCCGGTTGCTCAAGGACAGGATCATATTCCTGGGCACCGTGATCGATGATAGTGTGGCGAATCTGATCATTGCCCAGCTGTTGTTTCTCGAGGCTGATGATCCTGATCGAGAGATCTCCATGTACATCAACTCACCGGGCGGCGCCATTGATGCGGGACTGGGCGTCTACGATACCATGCAACACGTCAGGCCCGATGTCGTAACCTATTGTGTGGGGCTGGCGGCGAGCATGGGCGCCCTGCTTCTGGCTGGTGGCACGAATGGAAAGCGTTACTCGCTGCCCAATTCCCGGATCATGATACATCAGCCCTCCGGACAGGCGGGCGGTAGTGCGGAAGATGTTCGCATCTATGCGGATGAGATTCTCAAGATGCGAAGGCGATACAATGAACTGATGGCCAAACACACCGGAAAGAGTGTCGAGGTCGTCGAGAGGGACTCTGATCGCGATTTCTTCCTATCGGCGGAGGAGGCCCGCAAGTACGGGATTGTTGACCGCGTTTTGAACCCGAAGAATCGGTGAGCTGGAGCACTACCCTCTATCCCGAAGTGCTTCGGGATAGAAAGGAGCGGGAGGATGTTCAAGTTTAACGACGACAAGGGACAGCTGAAGTGTTCTTTCTGCGGTAAATACCAGGATCAGGTCAGAAGGCTGGTCGCGGGTCCGGGAGTCTACATCTGCGATGAGTGTATCGCGCTGTGCAATGACATCATCGAGGAAGAGCTCAAGGATGAGGTTGACCTGGATATTCGCGACATTCCACCCCCCAGGGAGATCAAGGATTTCCTGGATCAGTATGTGATTGGACAGGAGCACGCCAAGAGAGTTGTGTCCGTGGCAGTGTACAATCACTACAAACGGGTGCGAATGGGCGGCAAGGTTGATGAAGTGGAACTGCAGAAGAGCAACATTTTGCTGCTCGGTCCCACCGGTTGCGGCAAAACGCTGTTGGCCCAGACACTGGCCAGAATGCTTAATGTCCCCTTCGCCATCACCGATGCCACCTCTCTGACGGAGGCCGGCTATGTGGGCGAAGATGTGGAAAACATCCTCCTGAAACTCATCCAGGCCGCCGACTACGATATTGAGCGGGCCGAGAAGGGGATCATATACATCGATGAGATCGACAAGATCGCGCGCAAGTCGGAGAATCCGTCCATCACCCGAGATGTCTCCGGAGAGGGTGTGCAGCAGGCCCTCCTCAAGATCCTGGAGGGCACAAGTGCCAGCGTTCCCCCGCAGGGGGGAAGGAAGCACCCACACCAGGAGTTTCTGCAGATCGACACCACCGACATACTGTTCATAGTCGGGGGTGCCTTCGATGGACTGGATAAGATGATCAGGCAGCGCGTGGGGCGAAACGTGATGGGTTTCGGTGCCGAGATCACGTCCAGTACCAACGAGAACGTCGGCGAGATTCTTCGGCATGTGCTCCCTGAGGACCTGATCAAGTACGGGCTGATTCCAGAATTCGTCGGACGGCTTCCCGTGCTTGCGACCCTGGGACTCCTGGAGGAGAAGGAGCTTGCCGACATCCTGGTGATGCCAAAGAATGCCCTGGTCAGGCAGTTCAAGAAGTTCTTCGAGCTGGATCACATTGATCTGGAATTCCACGATGATGCGCTGATAGCCATTGCCGGCAAGGCCATGAAACGCAAGACGGGGGCGCGGGGCCTGAGGTCCATCATCGAGGACCTGATGCTGGACGTCATGTTTGACGTGCCCTCCCGCAACGATGTTCGCAAGATCATAATAACTGAGGATGCGGTGACAAAGGGATCAGATCCCCTGATCATCACCGTCGGTGAGGGCCACGAGGAAGAAGAGGTCACGGCCTAGCTCCTCTGGGCAGGAAATCGTGCAAGGGCCCTGGAGCCAGTCTTCAGGGCCCTGTTGTGTTCACCAGGAATGCCACGGCCGTGCGGCGGTTCTGTCCCATCTGGATGGGCCCTCAGGACGGCGCGGCGAGGGGCTCGCCTGAGGGGGACGGATCCGATGGATGACGACCCGTCGCATCGGTGTGGGGGAATGCCGTGTCGCTGGACCCGTTGAGGTTGAAGTTGATATTCGCATTTCTTCTGGCTGGCGCCATACCGGAGCTTCTGACGATGGGGTTCAGTCCCCTGACGCCGTTTCTCGTCGATGAGTTTTCCCTCACAGAGATCCATGTGGGGCTCCTGAGTGCGTCCATGGGAGCCGGTTCCCTGGCCCTCTCTGTGCCCGCGGGACACTTTGTGGATCTGCGTGGATCGAAGATGGTGCTGATGGCGGGCGTGTTCGTGTCGGTTTTCACCTTCATTGCGCTGTCCCTTGCCGGTGGATTCTACGGTCTTTTCGCAGTTCTCTTCCTCGCGGGCGCCTTTCGCCCCTTCTCCGACATTGCCTCCACCAGGGCGACCATGCTCGCCGTTGTCGGGCCGGATCAGACCACTGCTGTGGGGATGGTGCACGTGGGACCCTCCCTGTCGAGCGTCGTCACCTCGGTGTTGCTGCCGGTCCTGGCCGCGGTGGTGGGCTGGCGCTGCGGTCTCCAGCTGACAGCCGTTCTTTTGCTGCCGGTGGGATGGTGGTTGTGCAAGAGCCTCACCGGTCAGCGGCCGCAGGCGACGGACGGACGGGCTCGTTCCAGTCGGCTGCGTGCAGTCCTGCGCGACCGGGGCTTTTTTTGGTGCCTCGTCATCTGGGGCAGCTTCATGGCGGGGAATTTCGCCTTCCTTTCCTTCTTCATCCTGTACCTGACGGCTCTGCTGAGCATGAGGCCCACGTTGGCAGGAGGGCTCCTGGCGCTGTCTCAGGCGGTGGCGATGGTCGGCAGGCCGCTGTGGGGAGTGATCAGCGACAGGTATTTCGCCGGCAGGCGAGTGCGGGCTGCCCTCGTCATGGGCGTCATCGGGACCGGGGCATTTGCAGCCCTTGCTCTGCTCCCGCGCGACTCCACGGCTCTGGTCCCGGTGGTGATCGCCGTCGCGGCGGGCGCGAGCATCATGAGTGCTCGGCCGGTGGCCACGACCCTGGCCGTGGAATATGTGTCGCCGGGGGACGCCGGCAGAGCCCTCGCGATCCTGTCGCTGGTCACCTGGATGGTCGCCATGGTGCTGCCGCCCCTCATGGGATGGATCATCACCTCCACTGGATCCTGGGCGTGGGCGTGGATGGTGTCCGCCGGAGTCGTCGGGGCTTCTGTACCTGCGCTGCTGGCCCTGCCGTCGCCGCTATCAGGCCGCGAGGGATGAAGTGGACGAGATCTCCCTCCTGCAGACCCTGTGCCCCCCAGGGGCGCTCTGCACCCAACCGGGAGTCGCGGCCCTGGAGCTGATCATGCTCCGCTGCTTGCGGCCTGTGCCCGCCCGTCGAACCGTGCATCCTGCCGCCTTCGAAGGTCTGGCTCAGCAGAGATATGAGGGAAGGTGTGAAGCGCCCTTGCGTCGGCATCACGCTGCGAGCACGTCCGCTCTGGAGCAAACCTGGTGATGGGCGCGCCTGCATTATTCTTCCTGTTGGTGGCATCCCGGCCCCACCTGCCCAGCAGCTGTGCTGGCCGTGATACACCCGACGTGGAGTGTCGCGGCCAACCGTCAACATCAGACTCACCGGATGCAGGGAGCTACTTCACTTCGCGGAACGCCCGGGCACCTGCGCCGCAGATGGGGCACTTCTGCACCGGAGAGGTTTCAAGGTTGCCGCAGACCGTGCACAGATACAGGTCCATCGGTTCGTCGCACTGCAGGTCCTCCAGGATCCTCTCATAGAGATCGGCGTGCACCTTCTCAGCCTCCATTGCGTAACGGAAGGAGCGGGCTGCTGCCTTCTCGCCAGCAGCCTCCGCCGCCTCCACCATCGGCGGATACATGCTCTCATATTCGT
>PWUC01000201.1 GCA_003562655.1 Clostridia bacterium | reverse complement strand
TCCACGCTGAGTCTGCCCTGCTCCTGCAGCTGCATGATGGCCAGGCAGGTGAAGGACTTGGTTATGCTCCCTATGCCGTACAGGGTCTGGGGTGTCGCCGCCAAACCGCTCTCGAGGTCCCGCTGTCCGAAGCCCCTCGCGTGTACCACCTCGCCGTCTTTCACCACCGCCAGGCTCATGCCCGGCAGGTTGGAGCGCCTGACGGCCTCCAGTGCGAACTCGTCTATCTTGCGCAGTATGTCTTTCATCGACCCTTTCACCTCCGGGTTTTCTCGTGCAGAGGGTATCACATGAAGGGTTCTTGTCCTGAGTTCTCATTCCTCCAAGAAAGAAACATCCTCCCGGGGGTTGCGCGCTCAGCTGCCCGTGGACTGGTATCTGGTCACCCCGAAGTGCCAGAACTTAAGCGCCGCCGCCAGGAACACGAGTCCGGCCAGGGGAGACAGGACCTGCAGCAGGGGGGTGCTGCCCAGGGGGTCCTGTCGCCCCATTATGAAGAGGGCCGGGAAGTAGCTGATGCAGGCCACGGGGATCACGTAGATGAAGAACTTCCTGAACCATCCCCGGTATATGGAAAAGGGCCACTGGGCCATCACCGTGCCGCCGTTGGTGAAGGCGTTCATGAACTCGAGGCTCCTCACGGACCAGAAGCTGAAGGTCGCCTGGATGATGAAGAGCGCGGTGAAGAACATGACTCCCGCTACCAGGGATGCGAGGAGAACCCCGATCCTGAGCGGGGTCCAGGTCAGTTCAAGGGCGATACAGGCCCAGGCCATCACCACCACCGCCTGCAGGAGCCGTCCGATCCGCATCAGCTGCAGGTCCTGGCCGAGGACCTGGCAGACTGTGCTCCGGGGCAGCAGCAGTATCCGGTCGAACTCACCGAGGACGATGTAGCGGTGGAAGATATCGAAACCCCTACCGACACCCTCGGCCACGGCGAAGGAGGAGTGGATTATGCCGTAGAAGATGCCGACCTCGGCCAGGGACCAGTCGTGCAGGCCCCCGAAGCGCTCGAAGAGGACCCATATGCTGAAAAACTCGATTATGGTGACCAACGCGAGACCCAGGGACATCATGACGAAGGAGGCCCGGTACTGAAGCTGTGAGTAGATGGACATCGCGATGAGTTTGACGTAGATAGCAGTATCGCTCACCGTGCTAACCCCCCTGTATGATCACGCGCCTGGTGGCCAGTGCGATCAGTGCCCTGCCTGCCAGTGCGACTGCCACCGTCCAGCTCAGCTGATGGGTAAGCATTATCCATACCTGTCCGGGGGGCATAGTGCCTATGAAGAACTGGTTTGGTGCGTCCACCAGCCCGGAGAAGGGCAGAAACCTCAGCGTTCCCTGCATCCAGTCGGGGAAGAAGGGTAGTGGTACGATGGATCCCGACAGCATTATCACCAGCGCCGGCATCAGCCGGTTCATGCCGTCGCCCGCGATGGTCCACAGCGTGCAGATGGTGATGATGTTCGACAGTGCACACCCCAGGAGAAGGGCTCCCATTGTAGCCAGCACCCAGGCCCCAAACGCGGCAGGGCCCGGCGGCGGCCGCATGGCGAAGTCTCCCGGCAGCAGCAGGATCACGGCGAATATGGGCACGCCCCTCAGGATGGTGGGGGCGGTCCTCAGGGCTAGCAGGCGGCAGTACCAGTGGTTGTAAAGCTGCAGGGGTCGGCATAGCTCGTAGGAGATATTGCCGTTTTTGATCATGTCTATCACCTCGGCATCACCGCTCCACGGCATCATTCCCAGCATGGCCTGGCCCAGCCACACGTAGGTGACCGTCTGGGCCAGGGTCAGGGGCTGATCCCCGGGACTCGAGAAGAAGAACTCCCGCATCACGTAGATCATGACGAAGCCGAAGAAGAGCTGGGTGAAGATCCCGGCCGCGGCGGCCGCCCGGTACTGTAAGAGCGCGATGAAGCGGATTCTCACGATCGACCAGTAGGCCCTCACGGCTGCAGCTCCCCGTAGACGGCCGCGATGATTTCCTCTATGGGAGGCTCCTCGATGGTCACGTCCGTTATCTCCCCGAGGAGCGAGAGCCTCTCCACCAGCTCCGTGACCGAGACCGATGCGGGTTCGTAGCTGAGCTCCAGGTGATTGTCACGGGTCTCGATGGTCCGGACGCCGTCCAGCTCCACGCGGTGGTGGGGAATCTGCAGGAAGTCCACCTTCATCCTCTTTTCCGTCGCGTGGGCTCTCTTCAGGGTGCTCAGGCAGCCGTCGTACAGTATCCGCCCGCGGGCGATGAGCATCACCCTCGAACAGAGCGCCTCTATGTCGTCCATGTCGTGGGTGGTCAGTATGACGGTGGTGCCGCGGGTTCTGTTCAGGGTCCTGATGAAGTCCCGGACCGCCAGCTTCGAGACTGCATCCAGCCCTATGGTCGGCTCATCGAGAAAGAGTATGGGGGGTTCGTGAAGCATCGAGGCGGCCAGCTCGCACTTGATACGCTGGCCGAGGCTTAGCTGCCGGGCGGGGACTTCGAGCAGATGTCCCAGGTCCAGCCTCTCCACCAGCTCATCCCTGGTCCGCCTGTATCGTGCTGCCGGCACCCGGTATATGTCGCGAAGCAGTTCGAAGGAGTCAATCACGGGCACGTCCCACCACAGCTGACTCCTCTGGCCGAACACCACGCCCAGGCTGCTCACGTGCCGGACCCTCTGTTCCCAGGGAACCCTGCCCAGGACCTCGCACCTGCCCGAATCGGGCACCAGGATTCCGCTCATGACCTTGACCGTCGTGGATTTTCCCGCACCGTTGGGTCCGATATAGCCGACCAGCTCGCCCTCACCGATTTCGAAGGATACTCCCTCCAGGGCATACACCGTGCGGTGCTCACGGCTCACGATTCCCCGGAACGCGTTCCAGAGCCCCGCCTTCCGCGCGGCAACCCTGAAGGTCTTGACCAGGTCTTGCACCAGGATCTGTGCCAATTGGGGTCCTCCTATCCTAGTCAGAGACGCTGCGGAGACGGCCCAACCTGCCCGTGGTTCTTCATGTTTGCTTCCTGTGGTGTGCGGTAGTGTGTCTGTAACCGATGGTGGGGTTGATCGCGACAGCAACTCATACATGTTACAGCATTCTCTGGCCCGTGTGCAACGGCCGGATTGTCCCGGTTGGTCTTGAACCGTGAGTGTACAGCAGAGAACCGAGCGGCCCGTGAATTCGAACCACCCGGAGTGCCATTATGAGGGCGTCATTGTGGCTGAGATACGGGGGTGGTATTCTCTCCCTGGGGGAGGCTTGTCCTGGTAGAGCCAGCCCGTTCAGCAGAAGACAGGCCTACCAGGGCGACGGCCAGAAGCCCTGCAGCCCGGGTAGCGGGACGTGGGCCGAACCCCCGAAGTCTACCGGCAGCGTCATCCCTGGGATGACGGCCAGTTGCCGGGCGGCAGCGAAAGCGCACATGTAAGTGGCCCCGAAAGAGAGGAAGATCCGGAGGCCGGGCCTGCCTCCCCTGCGTGAAGGCATAATGCCCAGCCGGCATCTGCCCGGCGGGGATGTCGGCTCGAACGGGGTATCAGTGGTGGCGCGGTAGCGAGGGCGTCCGAGGCACATGAAGAATCCTTCGTCGTCCCGGCGAGAACCGCTGGCGCAGGGTAGGTCCCATGTCCGAACCCGGGAGCTATGTCTCGGGGGCCGAGGAGATGTTCCATGGTATAGTCGACAGTCGTGGGTTCCACGTAGCTGACCGTACCTCAATGCTTGTCAGGGTGTAGATCAAATGGGAAGGAGCGATGATAGTGTCAGATCTCACTGATCACCCCGAAGACGGTGATGTCTTGGAACAGCTGCTCGATCACGCCAGCTCATCCGTGCTGCGAAACATCATAATGCTGCTGGTTGACTCCGGTGGACCCGAGCTGCGGAAGAAGTGCCTCAACTACCTGCGGGACTACTTCCCTGATGTGATCGCGGGCCGGGAGGACGCAGTAGCAGGTGAGGAAGCCAGGAGCCGGTGGTGGTGCCTTGAGCCTGATCTTGAGCAGCTGCATCGGCTCGGCGGCGGACCGTACGAACAGGAGGAGGATGTTGCGTGTCAGCTGTCCGACCTGTCGGAACACCTGAAGAGCAACTGTGTGAGTCCTCAGATTCGTGAGAAGCTACGGGATGAGGTGCTTGGTTACATACGGGACCGCAATTCCGGCATGGATGACTGGCTGTACGAGCTGGCTTTCGCCACGTGTTACACGGATGATGACCTTCGAGCCCTGGCACTGCGACTCGAACAGCTCGATGACTGGAGCCGGCAGCAGGCGATGAGAACATACCGCCAGCTCGGAGATGACGAGCAGTACCTCCGTCTTCGCCGCTCCATGCTGGATTATGGTTCTCACTATCTAGATCTGGCCGAGTTCTACCTCGAGCGGGGTGACGAGCGGCTGGCAGTGCGGCTGGCCGAGGAAGGCCTCGAGAAGGGGAAAGGGGCACTGGACGGTCTCCATTCTTTTCTGGCGCAGCGAGCACGAGAATCAGGAGACCGGCAGCAGTACCTGCGGTTGGAGTTCACCCGCCTGGCGGCGCAACCACTAACACTCAGGAGATACCGGGACTTCAGGGAGCTCTGCTCGGAGGACGAGTGGCAGGAATACGAGTCTCGGACACTGCAGCTGCTTTCACAGGCCCGAAAGGTGGATCAAATCGATATCCATCTCGAGCGAGGAAATCCGCATGCGGCTGTAGGGTTGCTTGAGGAATGCAGCATTCTTGCCGGTGCGTTTTCCCTGGGAGATTCGCATCTTCTCGAGATCGCCCACACTCTGCAGGAGGATTTTCCGGAGCAGGTATTGGACTTCTACATGAAAGGTCTGCGCCAGGTCGGAATCACCGCACCGAGAAAGAAATATGCTGCCCAGGCAGACATTCTGCTCAAGATTCGCCACCTGGTGCTGGAGATCTGCGGCGATCGGCAGCGATGGGAGGAACTCGGAGGGCGGATAAAGCGAGATAACCACAACAAACCCGCTTTTCAGGAGGAGTTTGCTCGCACCATACCGGACTGGGAGCAACTTCGCTGAACAGCGTAGTGGGAGGCAATGATAACCGTGTGGTCTGACGGATTGGACCATCACGTTCGATCCTGTATCACCACTACGTGATGCCATCCGCTCACCCAGGGTCCGTCCGGGCGTGAAACCGCGTCAGCGCGCTGCCGGCTACTGGTCCAGGTGCACGTCCATCTGGGGATAGGGGATGTTGACTCCTTCCTTGTCGAACCTGCGCTTGACCGTCTCCATCACCTCGAAGTACAGGTTCCAGTAGTCCTCCCGCCTGGCCCAGACCCGGAGGCTGAAGACCACGGCGCTGTCGCCCAGCTCCTTGAGCATCACCCTGGGAGCGGGGTCCTCGAGGACCAGCTCGTGGGAGCTCACAGTCTCGAGAAGGATATCCTTGACCTGGGTGATATCGTCGCCGTAGCCCACCCCGAATTCGAAGTCCACCCTGCGGGTCGGATTGTGCGACAGGTTGACCACGCTGGTGTTCGACAGGTTGGCGTTGGGTATGACTATGCGGCGGTTGTCGGGGGTGTTGAGGAGGGTGTGAAAGATCTGGATCTCCTGGACGGTTCCTGAATGCCCGGCGGCCTGTATGAAGTCACCGGCCTTGAAGGGTTTGATAAGCAGTATAAGGACACCGCCTGCGAAATTGGCCAGGCTCCCCTGCAGGGCCAGTCCCACGGCCAGGCCGGCGGCACCGATGACGGCGATGAAGGAGGTCATCTCCAGGCCCAGTCGCGAGGCGATGCTCACCACCAGGAGCACCTGGAGAAAGATCCTTGTCAGCGGCACGAGGAAGGCGCTCAGGGACCTGTCCACCGATGCGCTTTCGAGTCTCCCCTCGAGCAGTCTCACGATCCAACGTATGACCCACAATCCAACGATCAGTGAGAGGACAGCCAGTACCAGGTTCATGCCGTGAGTAATCAGGGCTGTATAAAGGCCGACACTTATCGCTTCCATGGTCACACCTCTCTCAGTGCAAGGCCGGCGCGGATCTCTCCCCGCCGCAGCTCGGGCACCGGTCGTTCATCTCTTCGACAGGCCTCGCATGATACCTGCACCCGCACCTTCCGGGGCACGGGGCCGGCTCGACCTCTGGAACCTGGTGATCCAGCGTGTATCACCTCGTTACCATTGAAAGGAAATACTTGCCGGGTGTCGAAGAATACTGAGACAGGACGATACGCCGGGAAGACGGGCTGACATCCGGCGCGAGGCTGTCTGAAAGGAGAACCTGCAATGGGCTGTGAAGAGGGTGTTGTTCGTGCAACGGTGGGCAGACAGGCCCCGGATTTCGAAACCAGTGCCTTCATGAACGGCGGTTTCGGCAAGGTTCGGCTGTCAGACCACCGCGGCAAGTGGGTGGTCCTCTGCTTTTATCCCGGGGATTTCACCTTCGTCTGACCTACGGAGTTGGCGTCAGTTGGCGCCAGGTACTCTGAATTGGTAGATCTCGATGTCGAGGTGTTCTCCTGCAGCGTGGACAGCAGGTTCACTCACAAGATGTGGCAGGAACACGAGCTTTCGAAGATGGTTGAGGGAGGCGTGCCCTTCCCCATGCTGTCGGACCCCGGAGGAAGGATAGGTACACTCTACGGAGTGTATGACCCCGAGGGAGGGGTCAACATCCGAGGCAGGTTCCTGATAGACCCCGACGGCATCATCCAGGCCATGGAGGTGCTGGCTCCTCCCGTGGGCCGTAACTTCGAGGAGCTGGAGCGCCAGGTCAAGGCCTTCCAGCACGTGAGGGAGACGGGTGAGCCCACCCCCGCCGGCTGGCAGCCAGGCAAGAAAACCCTCAAGCCCGGCCCCGACCTGGTGGGCAGGGTGTGGGAGGGCTGGAAGATAGGCGAGTAGGGGATGTCCAACAGGGCCAGGGGCGACCCCCTGGCCCGTTTTCCCACCCCCTACCGCTGCAGCTGCAGGTGTCCCACGACGACCGGCAGGGGACGATCCAGCCCGAATCGAAGCTCACGTCCGCGCCGGGAGGGAGGCAGTACATGGCTGTCAGGTGTGCAGTTGACAACCGACCGGCCTTGCTAGATGCCCTCGACGGAGACAGGGTGGGGTTGATCACCAACCATACCGGCCTCACCCGCTCGGGTGAACCTACCGCCGTGTCGCTGATGGAGGGCTCCGGCATCGACGTGATCAG
>PWUC01000156.1 GCA_003562655.1 Clostridia bacterium | reverse complement strand
TCATCCCGGTCCTCTCTCTGCTGACTGTACTGGGCCCGGGTGATCAGAACCTCCCGGGGCTTCGGACCCTGGTGAGGGCCGACCACTCCCATGTTCTCCAGGATGTCGATCAGCCGACCCGCCCGCGTGTAGCCCACTCTCAGCTTGCGCTGAAGCATCGACACCGAGGCCTCGCCGTTCTGCAGGACCACCTCTATGGCCTCATCAACCTTTGGATCGGCGTCCTCTTCGGCCTCGGTCTCCGCCCCCTCCTCAGCCGCTGCGGTGACCTCCTCCAGGTAGTCGGGCCTTCCGTGCCGTCGGACCCATTGAAGCAGTTTCTCCAGATCCTCGTCGGACAGGAAACTGCCCTGGGCTCGCATGGACTTGTCCCGGCCCACGGGCGACAGCAGCATGTCGCCGTTGCCCATCAGTCTCTCCGCCCCCGACGTATCCAGGATGGTCCGCGAATCGGCGCCCGATGAGACCGCAAAGGCCAGGCGCGAGGGGATGTTGGCCTTTATGACGCCGGTGATGACATCAACTGACGGTCTCTGGGTCGCCACCACCAGGTGAATTCCCGCGGCCCTGGCCATCTGGGCCAGTCTCTGGATCGCATCCTCCACGTCCACCCTCGCCACCATCATGAGATCGGCCAGCTCATCGATGATGATGACAATGCGGGGCAGTGGTTCATCTCCGGTCTCCCGCGCCCGGCGGTTGTAGCCGCCGATGTCCCGGACGCCTTTGGCGGCAAATTCCGTATACCTTCGCTCCATCTCCTTGACTGCCCAGGTCAGACAACCGGCGGCCTTGCGAGAATCGGTGACCACCGGGGTGAGAAGATGCGGCAGGTCGGTGTAGGACATGAACTCGACGACCTTGGGGTCAATCAGGATCAGTTTGACCTCGTCCGGTCGGGCCTTGAACAGGATGCTGGCAATGATGCACCGCATGCATATGCTCTTGCCCGAACCCGTGGCCCCGGCGATGAGCAGGTGCAGAAGATCCGCGAGCCGCACGACCACGGGTCTGCCCGTTATGTCTGAGCCGAGGGCAAGGGTCAGGGGATCCCGAGAACGCTTGAACTCCTTGCTCTCCAGGATCTCGCGCAGCAACACTGAAGACACCTTCCGGTTGGGAACCTCGATCCCGACCACCGATTTGCCGGGGACTGGAGCCACCACCCTGACGCCCGAGGTCGCCAGGCTCAGGGAAATGTCGTCGGCAAGACTCACGATCTGGCTGACCTTGACCCCGGGACCCGGGTGAATGTCAAAGCGGGTGATGGTGGGACCGTGACTGATCTCCATGACCTTGGCGCCGACTCCAAAGGACTCCAGGGTGGATTCGAGGAGCCGTGCCTTGCGATTCAGCTCATCGCGGGTCCGGCCTGCGAGAAAGCGGCGGGTCTGAGGACGGCTCAGAAGATCCGTCTCCGGCAGTTTGTACAGGATGCTCACGTCCATCTTGACCTGTTCGAGCTCGGCCGGGGTCTCCTTCTCCCTCCCCTTTGCAGCCTCCATCTTCTCCTTCTCTTTCTTCTTCTTGCGCTGAAAGGGAAGGACGCGTCCCCGGTCGCCCCTTTCGACCCCGGGGCCGTCGTCATCGGGGTAGGAGCGGATGGTGACATCCTCGACGCGCTCCGGTGGGAGCTCCGGGGGCTGCCCCGAATCCCCATCCTCCTCCGATACGAAAAAGTTCACCAGTGCCGCATACGCGTTCTTGGCCCCGGCGGCGACCCCCCGGACCGCCGCCCCGACCAGTTCCGTCATGGGGGTGTTTGCGATCAGCAAAATGGCAGCGATGGTCCCGGCGGTCAGGATGATGTGCATTCCGATGGTGCCCACGGCCGAGGCCAGTGCCCAGGAGATGACCGCCCCGATGTAGCCGCCGCCGGCCTCCATCACCTGCGGTGTGAAGGGCTCCTCCGGGCCGAGCAGCCCGTGGTAAAATGCCGACAAGATCAGCGAGCCCAGCAGGACTCCCCACAGGCGCGACGTCAGCTCCTTGAGCAGGACCGAGGACAGCCACACGATCCCGGCTCCCACCAGCACCAGCGGAACCGTCCAGGCGGCCCGTCCCAGAGCCCACATCAGGACCGTGCGGAAGATCAGACCGGCGTAGCCCATTCCATCATGATAGAGGCTCAACACCAGAAGCAGCCCGGCCACGATCGTCAACAGGCCGGCAATTTCAGAGCGCACAGCCGCATTGGCGCCCGCCTTCGGTTTCTTTTTGCCTGCAGCCTCACCCGGCATCCGGTCCATCTCCATCCCCTAGGAGTCGACTGTCTCATTATTCAATACGATGCGGGGCTCCTCCTTCTCCGATCACCCACTGAAATGCAGCCACACCAGTACGACGGCGGCAAGACTCCATACGTACAGGGCAAACCGGTGCATCTGACCCCGCACCACCTTTCTTATGACGAAGTGCAGGGCGAAGTACCCGGAGATCGCCGCCGCGACCGCAGCGATGACGATGTCCGCCAGGAACCCGGCCTCGGCGACCCGGGGGAGGGCCTCGGGTATGTCCAGTATGGATGCGCCCACGATGGCGAGGATACTGAGCAGAAAGGAATACCGGGCTGCCTCCTCTCGCGCCAGGCCAGAATAGAGTCCCGCCGCGATGGTCGAACCCGAACGGGAGATCCCGGGCACGGTGGCCAGGGCCTGAAAGAACCCGATCAGGATCGTCGCCCCCACCGAGGGGAGTCTTTTCCGGGGCCGGTAGCCCCGGGTCCCGTACAGCAACGCTCCGGTGACGAGCCAGGCGGCCGCGACCAGCCCGAGGTTGCCGAAGGCGCCCCGGATCACCGCGCTCAGGGGCAGTGCAATGCCCGCAGTGATGGCCGTCGCCAGCAGCAAGCTGACCCCGAGGTAAAACCTGGGCTCTCTTATCGCGTCTCGGGGCCGCATCTTCCCCCGAAGAATCGCCCAGCCCGCCCGCAGCATGGTCGCTGTAATCTTCAGGGCATCCCGCCAGTACACGGCGAGGACCGCAATGAGAGTCCCCAGGTGCACTGCGATCTCCAGGGTGATGCCCTCGTACTCGAGTCCCAGAAGCTGCTGAAACAGGACGAGATGGCCCGAGCTGCTGACGGGGATGAACTCTGTCAGACCCTGGACCGCACCCAGAACCACCAGACGAATCCAGTGCACCGCATCTCCTCCTCGGTACTACCGATTCTTCCCCGGCATCATCAGAATCTGTCCGGGCTGCCAGAGCGGATTCAGATAATCGGCGGGATCGGTGGAAATGAGCCTTTCAATCTGGTGCTGTCCTCCCTCCGTGCGGGAGACCAGGAAGATGCGCCCGCCCACGGCGACCTCCTCCTGCCGCGGCGGCGTCTCCTCAGTCCTGAAGACCACCTCGGGGGGGTAGATCGTCCACAGCATCATCCCTCACCTCCTCTGGCCCTCCGGTTCGGACGTCGTCATCATTCCTCGTCTCTTCGATCATCTGCCGGAGAGCGCTGATGGCCTCGCCCATGCTCCCCACCTCATCAATCATCTTCTCCTCCACTGCACCCCTGCCCACCAGGACAGTCCCGATATCGCGGGCCAGCTCGCCGGTGCGAAACATCAGACGCCGGTAGTTCTGTTCGCTGATCCCCGAGTGGGTGACCACGAAGTTGACCACCCGGTCCTGCATCTTCTCCAGGTACTCATAGGTCTGCGGTACGCCCAGTACCAACCCGGAAAGGCGGATGGGGTGAACCGTCATGGTTGCACTCTCGGTGATGAAGGAGCGATCCGCAGCCACGGCGATGGGAATGCCTATGCTGTGCCCTCCCCCCAGGACCACCGAGACCTTGGGCTTGGTCACCCCTGCGATCAGCTCGGCGATGGCCAGACCCGCCTCCACATCACCGCCCACCGTATTGAGCAGGATCAGCAGTCCTTCCGTCTCGGGACTCTGCTGAACCGCCACCAGCTGCGGGATCACGTGTTCATACTTGGTCGTTTTGTTCTGCGAGGGCAGAATCAGATGTCCCTCGATCTGGCCAATGATGTTCAGACAGTGAATACTGCTGGGCATGGGCGGAATCTCGGGGGTGCCCAACTGCTGTATGCTCTGGGACTCCGACTCGGGCTGTTCTCCTCCCGGTGGCGGCCCGCTCGGATCCACTGTGTCCGGCGGATCCGCCCCCGACTTTTCCTGTTTCTGCTGCCTCTCTTCCCTCGTGGGTGAAAAGCCATCCATCATCCCGTTCACCTGCCCCGCCATTTCAATGAACAACCTTTCCTAGTATAGCGGGGCCAGAAAGTTTCAATGCATCCCGGCTCAGTGACCCTGAACCTCCATGATCACGGGGAGTATCATGGGCCGGCGCTGCAACCTGTCATAGATGAAGCTGCCGAGGGCACTGCGCACGCTCCGTTTGAGTTTGCTGCGGTCTGTCATGCCCCGGTCTGCAGTGGAAGCGAGCATTGACGTGACCCGGTCGGTGGCCTCCTGCAGAAGCTCCTCGGACTCTCGCACATAGACGAATCCCCGGGTCACTATTTCCGGACCCGACAGGATCTCACCCGTGTCGGCATCGATGGAGACGCAGACGATGACGATTCCGTCCTGGGACAGCTGCTCCCGGTCCCGCAGCACCACATTGCCCACATCTCCGACTCCCAGGCCGTCCACGAGGACATTGCCCGAGTCGACCCGGCCGGAGATCCTGGCGGAGTCGGACGAAAACTCGACCACATCGCCGTTGTCTACGAGGAGTATCGCATCCTCGGCCATGCCCAGCGACCGGGCCAGCTCGTAAAACGCCCTCATGTGCCGATACTCTCCGTGGACCGGTATGGCGGTCTTCGGTCGGACCAGGTTCAGGATGAGCTTGATCTCCTCCCGGCTGGCGTGTCCGGAGACATGAACGCCGTATCCGGCACCGTACATGACCCGGGCCCCCAGGCGCGACAGGTTGTCTACCGTGCGGTAGACCAGCTTCTCGTTCCCGGGAACGGGGTTTGCGGCGATGACCACCGTGTCACCGGGGATGATCTTCAGCCGTCGATCATCTCCTCGGGACATCCGGCTCAGGGCACTCATCGGCTCGCCCTGACTGCCGGTGATCATGAGGACCAGGCCATCCAGCGGGAAGTTCTTCATCTCCTCAGACCGGATCATGGTGCCCTCTGGCAGATTCAGGTATCCCATTTCCTGCGCGACCTCGAGACTGTTTCTCATGCTCCTTCCCACCACGGCAACCCTGCGCTGATGTGCGTGAGCCACGTGTATGACCTGCTGCAGTCGCGGTATGTTGGAGGCAAAGGTGGTGAAGAGTATCCGCCCCTCCGCATTGGCCATGATCTCCTCCAACTGCTCTCCCACCAGACGTTCACTGCCCGTGTAGCCCTGCCGCTCTGCATTGGTGCTGTCGCATATCATGCACCGGACACCCGCATCTCCCAGGCTGGCAAGGGTGGAGAAGTCGGTGACCTCCCCGTCAATGGGTGTGTGATCGAACTTGAAGTCCCCTGAATGAACCATGATTCCAACGGGGGTCTTTATGGCCAGCCCCATGGCGTCGGCTATGCTGTGGTTGACGCGAAAGAACTGCACATCGAATCGCTCAGTGCGTATGGTATCCCGTGGTCTGACCCGCTTGGATCCCACGGGCAGCTTCAGACCAAACTCCTCCAACTTCCGCCGCGTCAGCCCCAGGGCCAGTCCCGGGCCATAGACCGGTACGGTCATCTCTTTCAATACATAGGGAAGGGCTCCAATGTGGTCCTCGTGTCCGTGAGTAATGAAGATGGCCGAGACCTTGTCCCGGATGGAGAGCAGGTATTCCAGGTCGGGGATCACGATATCTACCCCCAGCATCTCCTCCTCCGGAAAGGCCAGCCCGGCATCAACGACGATCGCCTCATCATCGCACTCCCAGATGCACATGTTCTTGCCTATCTCCGCCATACCGCCCAGAGGAATGAGGCGAACCGTCGTGTCATCAGTATGTTGCCCCGGTGTTGCTGTCAAACTCTCACCTCCATAGCAGATTCATGCCACATGCATCCATTATATTATGTTGATGGAGGCAAGGGAAACGAGGGATGGTCTCGGCCCAACATCACCCGGTGGCCGGAAGCCGAACACTGCCGGCTTCCGGCCACCGGGCCGCTTCAGGTCAGTGACTCTTGACTCGATCTGCACCGCGCTCCCTGAATATTCTCTCCACGTCCGATGCCCGCCGCTCCTCGGTCCGTACCATGGCCAGAATCCGGCCCCGGCGGACCTCCTGTTCGTAATTGCGCCCCTCCTCTTCGGGGATTCCGTAGTCGGCCAGACCGCCCGCCAGGCCGCCGGTGACCACACCCGTCAGCGTGGTGGCGATCGGTCCCGCTGCGAGAACCGGACCCACACCGGGAATGGTCATGAGTCCAGCACTCGCTGCCAGACCGGCCAGACCTCCGAGCACACCGCCCGTCGCCACTCCCTCGCTCAGGTCCTGGTCCTGCATCCGGGTGCGATCATCGCCCCTTCCGGGGTCATCGCCACTTCGGTCTTCCCGGGCCAGAACGGAGATGTCCCGGTCCCAACCCCGGTTTCTCAACTCCTCAACCGCTCTCTCAGCATTGTCTCTGGAACTGAAGACGCCCACAACGGTTCGTTCAGACACTTGAATCCTCCTCGCCTGTTTTGGCTGTCCTACACCCGTAGTGTCACCCCGGGCGATGACAGCTATTCGCGAGGAAATCGCAGGTTGTCCCGTGCCGTTTTATCGGCGTCTGCATTGCCCCAGTCCACCAGGATGATCTGCGGACCGACCTGCCTGACTGCGCTCCAGGGAATTTGGGTCTCCACGTTCTTTCTGAAGCCGCCGAAGAGGCCCGTCGCACCGGTGACCAGCAGGTCCAAAATCTCTCCGGTTTCGGGATCTATAACCATGTCAGCCTGGTCCAGCCGGCCCAGGCGGGCGCCGTTGTTTATGTCGATCATCTCTCTTTCACCGATCTCAGACCAGCGCACGGCCCACCTCCAATGTCCCCCATCCTCTCCTCAGTAGAGTATATGTCCCAGAAGAAGCGGGATGACTGAGGAGACGACTGCATCATCCCGACCAATCGGGTAGGGAGGCGGTGGCACTGGCGCCCATCGCCCCACACCACACCACCCGACATGCGCGTCCGCATCCGGAGGTTTACAGTCACTGTGTACATACACCCGTACGGAAAAACATGATGATATATTTGTCTGCTCGTGATCGCTGCAAGCTCGCCAGGAGCTTCTTCTCCTGCTGACGTCGCGACTGCTGCTATTTTCCAGTCGGATACTGGCCTGGATTCGAAGGCAGTGTCACCTTCGATGGGCAGCCCCGAAACGGGCACCTCCTTCAGTTCTTTCAGGGAGAAACGGCCAAATCCCTCAAAGCGC
>PWUC01000151.1 GCA_003562655.1 Clostridia bacterium | reverse complement strand
GGGCCGATGTGCCCCTTCGCGTCGCAGTGGCACTGGTCAGACCTTCGGCCGCGGGAATGTATCCCCTTTTGGTGCTGCTGTCTCTTACCACGACCGGGGTGGCCGTGGGCTGCGGTCTGATCGGGCAGCTGGCTGGTAGGGGACCAAGATACAGGATTGTCCTGGGCATTCTGCTTCTGGCCCTACCTGTCGCTGCGGTCAACCTCTCGCAGCTGGTGCGGATGCTGTATCCCCCCCTGGGCTGGCTCTCCCTGATATTCTGGGTGCAGCTGTTCTGGCGAAGCTGGACGCCCCTGCGGGGACGGACGCGCAGAGTGTGATATGGTATGCTAAAAGAAAGCGGTGGACCGGGGGGAAAATCTTTCTTTACGGAGAATTGAATGGAAGGGAGGTCCGCAAGTGCACGAAGACGTTGAACAACCGACGACGGAAGAGGAGTTCAGCCGTGCAGTTGAGCTCTTGGACCGGGGGCAAAATGGCGACGCGTTGCGGATCCTTCTGCCTCTGATCGAGCAGAACCCGGAACATGTTGAGGCTCTGAACAAGGCGGGGGTTGCCTACGCCCGCATGGAGGAGATGGTGGGGGCCGAGAGGTGCTTCCTGCGGGCGGTTATATCTGATCCCGAGCATGTTCCAGCCCTCTCCAATCTGGGGAACATATATCTGGACCGCGAGGACACCCAGAGGGCCATAGCCCTTTACAAAAAGGCCATCAAATACGATCCGGACTACGCAGCAGCGCACAATAACATCGCCGCCGCCTACAGGCGAACAGGGGATCGGACCAGGCAGGTTGAACACTTCAAGAAGAGCCAGCGTCTGAGGATCCGCAGCGAGCAGCGCAGCGATGAGCGCCGCCGCAGCCCGTGGACCCGGCGCCGGGCTCGCACCTCGGGGGATGCAGATGCGTCTGAACAGGCGGGGTCGGGGGGGGATGCCGGTGCTGGGAGGCGCAGAGGATGTCTGGGCAGTACACTCATCGGCGTGATTCTGATCGTGACCCTGGCGATGGCAATTCTCTGAGGCGAGCCGTTGGCCCCTTGCTCTGGCTCCTCCTCTTAGCCGTCATGGTCGTCTTCCTATCCCGGGGGTATCCCCTGGCCCTTACGCCCCTTTCAGGCAGACCGCCGGTGGTCACGCCCGTCGTGAACCGCCCGCTGGCTGGGCCGGGTGTACCGATCGAGATGCTGATGTCATCTCTGAGCAGTGCTGCCGGAGAGGGTGTGCCTACCGTGCTGCTCCGGGCAGTGGAGGAAGAGAGGCGCCTGTACTGGGAGATGGCCGAACACGGCGCTTTTTTTGATCTCCCGTGGCCAGTGGAGGAGGGAGCACAGTTGTTGACCGTCACCGGCGACGAGACGGTGGCCGTTGCGACCCTCGGCGCGGCGGAGCTGGTTGTGCTATCCGTCGGGGACGGGGAGGTCATTGTTGAACGGTGGCCGGTTCCCGAAGGTGTGGTGACGGGCCTCTACGCCCATTCCCTCGGGCTCATCTGCGTGTCTACTGTAGCACTGGACCCCACAGCCTACCCGGGCGAGTTCCCCGCCGGCAGGTCCGAAGAGGAGGCGGAGGAGGCCGCGCTCTTTGCCGATCATCTCTGGTTCTGGGACCGCGGGGACTGGGGGGCAAAGCCCCTGGTGCTGGAAGAGGCTGCCGTGCTGGCGGGCCACCGGGGGACGGGGGTCGGATTTCCCTCTGCCGATGCGGTCCTGGTCCTGGGGGTCCACGACCTGCTTGCAGGACGCGACGCATATCCGGTGCGGTTGAAGTTTCTGCTGGAGGGTGACGTGCACCACGGGTGGCCCCTCAATCTCAGCGACAGCCCGGCCGGGGCGCCCCGCCTGGCTCTGGGAGTGACCGGCGAGGGCCTGCCCCGGGTGATATTGTGGGATGGACGCCATGTCGCAGCCTACGGAGATGGGGGCGGCGAACCCAGTTGGGTCTTTAAGCCCTCCAACGTGGCATCGGGTGAGTCGGAGGTGACGGGTGCCTTCGTATCCTCCGGGGGGACGGTGGTGGTCACATCGGGTGACACCGTCCATTTCCTGGATCAGGATGGCCACGTCACCGCCCATGTGGCCCTGCGATCACAGATCGCGGCCTCTCTTCCCCTTCCCGACTATCTCGGCGCATTTTTCTTGCTGACGGAGGATCAGATCTTTTTGTATGATGAGCGCGCGCGCAGGCTCTGGTCGGAGGCTTTGAACGGCCCGCCCCTGGCATGGGATATCTTTGCCATCGAAGATGCAGATCGCTCTACTTGCTACGTCGGTGTGGCCACCGCCGGTGAGCTGATCCAGTACCGGATCGATCCGGCCCGTTGAGGAAGGAGAGTTCTTGCTCAGAAGACGCCGACTGCCCAACTTCAGGAACGTTCAGTACTGGGTGCTGGGAGCCATATTGGCCGGGGCGCTGCTGCTGTTGCGGCTGGAACTGGATCAGCTGTGGCCGGGGAGCCCGGTTTGGGTGCGATCCCTTCTCGCCTTCGGCGCGACAGCCGCCATCGGTGAGGTGTGGGTTGGCAAGTACTGGCCGGTCCTTCGCAGCTCTTCGACCGAGACCAGGGAAATAAAAGTGGGGCTTTCCTTCCTGGTGGTGACGCTGACGGCGGTCCTGTTCCTTCTGGATGTGGCCTTGGACATCGAGCTTCCCGCCGGACCCGTCGCCTGGACCTGCTACATGTCGTATCTTTTACTAGATGCCTCATATCAGTGGTGATTCGAATTGGGTGTCGGTGACGCTGTGTCGAAGAGGCAACGATTTGCGGGCGCAGTGCTGTTGTTGGCTGTGGTCTGCGTTTCCTCGGGTTCCATACTGATACGTCTGGCAGATGCCCCAGCGGTGACGGTGGCCTTCTACCGGCTCGGATATGCGGCGATCATCCACGGGATGCTGTCTATTCCCGGAAGGAGCAGCTACCGGCGCCTTGACCGGGAGCGGCTCCTGAAGTCCCTGGTCGCTGGAGGTGCCCTGGCGGTGCATTTTGTGCTGTGGATCCTTTCTCTGGACCACACCACAGTGGCCGCCTCGACGGTGCTGGTCTCGTTCCATCCCGTCTTCACCGCCCTCTTTGCGTACATGGCTTTCGGAGAGAGGCTCTCCCCCGGGCAGTTGGTCTGCGTGCTGTTGGCCCTGTGCGGTACGGCAGTCATCGCGGGAGGAGCGCACCTCACCGGCGGTTCTCCCCTTGGAGATGGTCTTGCCCTCGGGGGGGCAGCGGCGATGGCGGTGTACCTGCTCGCGGGCAGGCAGGTGCGGGCTCGGATTCCGACTCTCACCTACACCACGGTCGTCTATTCCTTCGCCGCCCTGTGTGTGATGGCCCTGATACTGATCCTGGGTCGCCCGCTGGCGGGGGGAGGGAGCAGGGAGCATCTCATATTCGTGGCCCTGGCAGTGATCCCAACCCTGTTGGGGCACACCCTGTTGAACTGGTCGCTGGCGCATATTGGGGCCTTTGATGTTTCCGCGTCGGTCCTGGGAGAGCCCGTTGGCGCCACGCTCCTCGCCTATTTTCTGCTGAGAGAGGTGCCCGGGCCCCACCAGGTCGCGGGGGGAGCCATGATCCTGGTTGCCCTCGGACTTCTGATCAGAAACCGCACCGCCGGAGGAGCCGCAAGGCTCTCACGGCGCTGCTCCGGGAGGTGAGCGAGATGATCTGGCTCGACTGGATCCTAGTCGCAGTAATCGTGTTTGGCGTCATCCGGGGGGTGAGGCGGGGGCTGGTCTACTCCCTCTTTGGCCTTGCCGGCATTGTGGTGGCTCTCGCGGCTGGATGGTCCTATGCTCCGGCCCTCGCGGACCGCCTGCAGGATGAATGGGGCTGGCAGACCCGACTGGCAGATTACCTGGCGATGACAGTGCCCTTTCCTCGCGAAGTCGGGGGTGTGCTTTCGCCCGGTACCGACTACCCGGAGTTTGCCGGGATGGTCCTGGTCGTACTGGGGTTTGTCGGGGTCTTCCTGGCGGTGACTGCGGCGGTTCGCCTCCTGGCCCACCTCCTTCGTGCTGCAATTGGAGGGGGTTTCACCGGGGCCCTGGACCGCCTCATGGGAGGGTTGTTCGGCTTTTTCACCTCGACCCTCTCTCTGAGTGTGGGCCTGGGAATACTGGTGATGCTTTCTGCCTCGGTGCCCCTGTTCAGCTGGGCCGGTGCCGCCGTCGAGGAGTCCTCGCTCGGGAGGGAGCTGGCGCGCGTATTTTACCTGCTGAGTCCCCTGAGCGAGCGTCTGTTGGAACTGATCACCTGACCGGAGGTGTCGTTGATGAGCTGGGCTGAGATCTGGCAGCAGTACGAGGTGTACCTGCAGCCCGCGATATGGGTGCGGACTCTGGTGATCATTCTTCCCATTCTACTGGGGTTTCACCTGGTGATACGGATCGCGGCTGCAGCGATTGACCGGGGAATCGATCTCACAGAACGGCGGATTACCAGCGAGGAGGAGATTCGCAGGGCTGAGACCCTGCGCGGGGTTCTCAAGTCGCTGGTCAGGTACGTGGTGGACTTCCTTGCCCTGACCACCGTGTTGCCCCTGTTGGGCATCCCAGCAGTCCAGCTGCTGGCCGGGGCCGGAGTCGTGGGTCTGGCCATCGGGTTCGGTGCGCAAAATCTGGTGAGAGATGTCATTGCAGGGGTTTTCTTCCTGCACGAGAACCAGTTTACCGTGGGGGACTTCGTCGAGACGGAGGGCGTCGCCGGCGTGGTGGAGGACATGGGTCTGCGAGTGACGCGGTTGCGCAGCTTCGCCGGCCAGCTCCACTTTCTGCCGAACGGAACTATCAAGATGGTCACCAACTACTCCCGAGGTTCCATGCGGGCCATGGTCGATGTCGACGTGGCCTACGAGGAAGACGTCGAGGACGTCGTCGCCGTGCTGGAGGAGCTGTGTGAGGAGATGGGGGACTCGGTCCCCGAAATTGTGGATGGACCGCGCGTCCTCGGAGTGCAATCTCTCAACGACTCCTCCGTGACACTGCGGGTGATGGCCCGGGCTGCCAGCATGCAGCAGTGGGGTGTGGAACGTATCATACGCCGCCAGATCAAGCAGCGGTTCGCCGAACGCGGGGTTGAGATTCCCTATCCCAGGCGGGTGATGGTGCCCCCGGCCCACACAAAGATCGACGGCGCCGGTGATCAAGAGGAGGAGTGGCAGTGAGGCCGGTAGTGCAGGTGGGCGATATTTTGACGCTGAAAAAACCGCATCCCTGCGGCTCCAGCCGCTGGGAGGTATTGCGGGTGGGAGCCGACTTCCGCCTCCGCTGCCTCGGCTGTCAGCGGCTGGTGATGCTTCCCCGCCGCAGGGTCGAGGGTCGGATCCGGAAGGTGGAGTCTCAGTCGGAGCAGATAGAACCCGGGGGGGCGAAGCCATGCGATTGGGCATAGTGGGACTGCCGAACGTGGGCAAGTCCACCCTGTTCAACCTGGTAACCGGGGGCCGGGCAAGGACCGATCTGTATCCCTTCACCACGGTGCAGAGCAACGTTGGCACGGTGGAGGTGCCCGATGATCGGCTGGAGCCCGTGGCCCGTGTCCTCGGATCGCAGCAGGCGATCCCGACCGCGGTCAGGATCGTGGACATAGCCGGTCTGGTCCGGGGGGCGAGTCGGGGCGAGGGCCTGGGCAACCGTTTTCTGGGTCACATCAGGGAAGTCGATGCCGTGGCCCACGTGGTGCGAGCCTTTCACAGAAAGGACGTCTCCCATTCGGAGGGCGAGCTGGATCCACTGCGCGACCTCGAGCTGGTGGAGACGGAGATGATTCTGGCTGATCTCGAGACCGTTGCGAGGCGCGTTGATTCGGTGGGGGCCGCCGCGAGAAGCGGCGACCGGGCTCTTGCAGCCCAGATGAAGATCCTCTCTGCCCTGCACCAGCGGCTGGCTGCGGGCGAGTATCTGGGGGCGGCCCGCCTATCCGAGGAGGAGAGGGAGCTGGCCGGCGAACTGCACCTGCTGACGGGGCGCCCGGTCCTGTGCGTGGTGAATGTGGATGAGGAGGAGTATGAGCGGCACCTGTCGGGGGACGGCTGCCTGCTGGACTCGATTGAGGCCCTCGCAGATGAGCGCAGGATGCCGGTCGTGGTGCTTCCGCTGGGGTTCGAGGAGGAGCTGTTGACGCTGGAGGAGGAAGAACGTGCAGAGTTCCTCGAGGACCTCGGGTTCGAGCAGGTGAGCCGCGAGCGCTTTCTCGGTGCCGCCCATGCGCTGCTCGGCCTCATCACCTTCTTCACAGGCAACGCACAGGAGACGAGGGCGCGCTCGCTGCGGCGGGGAGCCACGGTCCTCGAGGCCGCGGGCAAGGTTCACACGGACATGGTGCGGGGGTTCATCCGGGCCGAGGTGATCCATGCGGATGAGCTGGTTCGGGCCGGCTCTCGTGCGGCGGCGCAGAAGGGCGGTCTGCTCCGGATCGAGGGTCGCGACTATGAGGTCGCTGACGGCGACGTGATTGAGGTTCTGTTCAATGTTTGAAGTGTCCAGGGTGCGGTGGTATAATACACGAGTTGAAACTGAGCGTTCACCGATGTTTCTTCCTGCCTTGTTCGCGAGGAACAAGGCCGCATGCCCACGGGAAGGAGGCCTTCTTCATTGAAATTCCGCAACTACGAGACAATGTACATCGTCAACCCCGACATCGGAGGCGAATCGATCCGGGACCTCGCCGGCAAGTACCTTGAGCTGATCAACGAGCTCGGGGGCGAGGTGAGCAGCGTCGAGGACTGGGGACAGCGCCGCTTTGCCTACGAGATTGAAGACTTCACCGAGGGGCACTACCTGATCATGCAGTTCGCCGGCGATGAGGACATCACCAAAGAGCTGGACCGGCGGATGAAGCTGGACGATGACATCATCCGCATGATGACCGTCCGTCAGGATGACTGACGGCTGCAGCTGGCAGTGAGGGGAGGAGACGGAGATGTTGAACGTTGTCGTGTTGATCGGGCGTCTCACGGCGGACCCGGAGGCCAGATACACGGTCAGTGGCGTCGCCGTGACCAACATCAGACTGGCTGTTGACCGGTCCTTCACCAACCGCGAGGGCGAACGCGAAACGGACTTCTTCGATGTGGTCTGCTGGCGGGGCCTGGCGGAGACGGTGGCGAACAATCTGCGCAAGGGCCGGCTGGTCGGGGTTCATGGGCGCCTGCAGCTGGATCGCTGGCAGCAGGATGGGCAGAACCGCAGCAAGGTCGTAGTCGTCGCCAACGACGTGCGGTTCCTCGACTGGCCCTCGGATGGCGAGGGCAAAGACGGCGGCGCCAATCGCCGCAATCAGGGCGATCGCGGTGCCAAGGACAGCGAGGACTTGCTGGAGGATTTCCTCGACGACAATGATGAGCCACCCTTCAATTAGGAGGTGGAAATC
>PWUC01000169.1 GCA_003562655.1 Clostridia bacterium | reverse complement strand
GGACCGAGAGGATTCTCGAGGAGATCACCGGGCTGCAGACGGCCATGATGCGGCCCCCCTACGGAGCGATATCAGAGAGCAACCTGGTCCAGCTCAAGGGCATGAACTACCGCGTGGTCAACTGGTCCGTCGATTCCAGGGATTGGGAAGCCGGCGACGTTGATGAGATCCTGAGAAACACCCTTCCGGACGTGGAGAAAGAGTCAATCATCCTGCTGCACTCGGCCGGAGGCGAGGGACAGAGCATGGCCTCCACCGTGGAGGCCCTGCCGGAATTGATTCGGATCCTGACAGAGGAGGGCTATGAGTTCGTGACCGTAGATGAGCTCCTCGACATCCCGGCCTACAGATGAGCGGTGGCCCTCCCTCACCTGTAGAGCCGGGACCACCTCTGTGGCCCCTGCCGCTGACCTGCTGGAGTTTCTCCCCTCCCACCGGATACAGGCCCTGCGGGGGTCTGATCGACCGCGGTCGCTTCTGTACTGCAGCGGATCCCCCGCAGCATACGAATGAGGGGAGGGAGGTCCGCCATGTGGCTGATCATTGCCAAGGCCAAGCTGTACAGGATCCTGTTTGTGTTCTGCGCCGCTGTGAGCCTCCTACTCTTTCCACATCTCATGGGCCTGTTCTCCGCGGATGCGCCCCGGGGCATGATCGCACTGATAATCGATGACTTCGGCAATCATGGGGACGGGACGGAGGCAATCATAAACCTGGGCATTCCCCTGACCGCTGCCGTGATGCCCTTTCGGCCCCACAGCGTGGATGAGGCGCGGATAGCCCGGGCCGCGGGTCTTGAGGTCATCATGCATGTGCCCATGGAACCGGAACACGGTGATCCCAGCTGGCTGGGCTCCATGGGAATCACCACGGATCTCAGCGATGCGGAGATAGAGGACAGGATTCTCCGGGGACTGGCCCAGATCCAGCCGGCCGTGGGCCTCAACAATCACATGGGCTCCCGGGCCATCCAGGACCGGAGGGTGATGAGCGCGGTCCTCAGGATCGCGAAGCAACGGGGCCTGTTCTTCATCGACAGCATGACGACACCCCGGTCGGTTGCCGGGGAAATCGCACAGGAGATGAAGGTTCCCTACCTGGCCCGGGACATCTTCCTTGACAATGAAAGGGACCCTGCCCACATTCAGGCACAACTGACCCGGCTGGGAGACATCGCCCTGGAAAGGGGCTTTGCCGTGGGGATAGGACACGTGGGCGTAGAGGGCGGCACGGTGACGGCAGATGCCCTGAGGAAGATGATCCCGGTTCTGCAGGACCGCGGCATACAGTTCATATTCGCATCCCGGCTGATCCGCGACGGGAACGGACCCCCTTGAGGCAGTCGCGGCGCCTGCCGGTCCTGCGCCGTGGGGCATACTGCAGCGGGGGAGGTTTCCGAATGCAGGTGTCCAGCAGATCCCGGCAGCGGGCCGACAGCATCATCTCCCCCCTGATCGGCCCGGGGTCAGACCCTGCAGGGGGCAACCTGCCTCTCACTCCCTGCCTCTGCGCCTGAGCCTGTCGATTCGGCTCTGCATTTTCTTCCTGAGGGCAAGGGTCGTCGCCCTGTCCTCCTCGAAGCCGATCCTGAGGACACTGCCCTCTTCGACCCCGGAGGGCAGGTAGTCCAGGGACAGGTCCAGCTGCACCTCATCTTCTCCCACAAGCAGTACCGCCAAACCCTCTTCAATCCTGTCGATGACTGCTCTGAGCGGCCTCACGCCTTGTCTCACTCCCCTCCCGGTGGTCTGCAGACGCCGCAAGGCCTGTAGCCAGCCTCCCGGGCATCCTCGGGCGAGTCAAACCAGTGGCGGTTCGCCGGCAATATGCTCTCAGCGTGCCGGCACGCCGGGTAATGGTAGACATCTGACCTCACGCTCCCGACAAATCCCTCCCCCTCATCCGAATCGTCTTCTTTCTCCTCACTCTCCGGCGCACCCACCCAGGGTTGCACGTTCACCGTAAGCTCGCGCCCGTCCGAGACGAAGATGACCGTCCCATGTACATCGGTTCTGTATATCTCGACACCGGCATTCTGGAGCCGGTGGAGGACCTCGACGTGAGGATGACCGTACCGGTTTCCGTCGCCGACACAGATGACGGCGTGCGCGGGGGAAACCGCGGTCAGAAAGGAAGATGAGGTGGACGTTCTGCTCCCGTGATGCCCCACCTTCAGCACATCCACCTTCACGTCCGCCTGCCGACGCAGCAACCGCTCCTCGGCGGCGAGTTCCGCATCCCCGGTGAACAGAAATGAGGTGGAACCGAAGTCAACGCGACAGACAACAGAACCGTCATTGAGGGATCCCATTGCAGTATCCGGACCGAGAACCGTGAGAACAGCACCCGATCCCAGGTCCACCACCTGGTCCTCGGGCACCTCGAAGACGCAGTGTCCCTCGTCCACCTGTCTCTCGACCTCGGTGAGGTAATCGTCAAAGGTCTTCGTCGTGTGGGGCTGGCCCGAATCGATGATCCGGTCTACCTGGAAGTTCCTGAGGACCTGGATCAGGCCGCCGATGTGATCGGCGTGGGGATGGGTGGCAATGACCAGGTCTATTCTCCTGATGCCCCGTCGCACCAGGTACTGCACCACGATCTCTCCCGCCCCGCGGGTCCCGGCGTCTATCAGAACGGCTGCATCCGGGGCCTCCAGGAGGATCGCATCACCCTGGCCGACATCAATGAAGTGAACGGCCAGCTGGCCGACCGCCTCCGCTTCCTCAGAAGCCCGGGGTGCTTCAGATACCTCCACCTCGGTCCCGGTTTCCGCTTCCTCCCCCTCCGGCTGGTCAGGTGCATCTCCCTCCTCCGCTGCCTCGTCAGCTTCATCTTCGGGGTCATCCGTGACGCCCTCCCCGGGGCCGGCCTCCACCGCCGCGGAAGCCTCGGTGGGATCATCATACGGTTCGGGTTCGGTCTCTGGATCGGCGGGTGGAACCGAGACGGCAAAGACCACGAGACAGACCACCAGCAAGCCAGCGGCAGCTCTGCGGTTTTTCAGGCCGAGGCTGACCAGACTGCCCCTGACCAGGGCAACGAGCCCCACCAGTATTCCCAAAAAGGCGGCAAGTGCTATGAAAGGCATGCCCACAGCTCCCCTGCTGGTGAACTGATCTTCGCTGAGCAATGCTCACCATGTCGTTCAGACCGCTATCGCAGGTTTTCGACACGACTGGTCTATGAATTCATACTCACGCATGGACAGGTTGATGCAGCAGCGGGTGTGATTGCCATATTACGCCAGCGATATTCGACATTCGCCCTCTCAAATCCATGGTAGCACAAAGGCGATTTCTGTCAACTGTCCCGGACAGCTGCGACACACCGGCGGCTGCGACATGAAGGTGCAGCCACCGACCATATTCGGGGCCTCACCGCGGCAGTTCGTCTCAGCCGATGGCGATGCATGAGGATTTTGGCGGTGATCTTGATTGTATGCAGCATTATATGTCGTCGCAGTCGGGAACGGCCCATGGCATGACCTGGAGGTGAGGTGTGCATGAGTTGCTTCGAACTCACTCATTCCATCGGCAGCACCTCATCAACCGGCTTCTTGTGACCGGCATGCCGGCCCT
Organism: Clostridia bacterium; assembly: GCA_003562655.1. Next base: position 3,820 of record PWUC01000169.1, on the reverse strand, counting down.
CCTGGGACTTGAGCTGATGGCGGCAATGGGGTGCAGTGATCGGCAGACGGTGGGCCGCAGTGAGCCCTCCGGGGCCCTCACCGAAGATGCCGTTCTGCTGTGAACACTGGTCACCGTGCGGGTCCGCGGGTGGGATGGCGACCTCGACATCCAGTCGGCGTATGGAGCGGGCCTGGGGTCTGGTCAGCATATACCGTCCTGGCAGTGAGATCAGCACCGTCAACACCAGGGCAGGGCAGCCTGTAGCGATCTCGTCGGTGACCCTGCACCTGATAGAGACGGCCGTGGAGATCTCCAGGCTGGCGGGAGGGGCCCTCGATCCCACCATCGGACCCGTCGTGAAGGCATGGGGCTTCTACACCGGGGATCACCGCATTCCCGACGATGAGGAGCTCGCACGCAGCCTGGAACTGGTCAACCCTGACAGGATCCAGATCAACCCAACGGACAGTACCGCGACCATCTCCGACGGCATAAGGCCAGATCTGGAGGCTCTGGCAAAGGGGTATGCCGCCCGGGTGGGGGCGGATTCTCTTTTCTGATATCGGCGTCACCAGTGCCCTGATAAGCGCTGGGCAGAGCAGCATCGAGATCCGGGGGGTGGCCGTGGCGGACCGGGCTCATCGATCCCCGCGACAGCAACCGCGTCTACGCCGCCGTCGAGCTATATGCAGGCGAGGCCCTCAGCACCAGCGGTGATGCCCGGAGGTATCTTGAGGTCAATGACCAGCGACGCGCACACAGAAAGGATTGAAGGTCCCTGGATTCAACGGGGGACGTCTGGATCATTATCCTCTTCCGGTATACACGACTGACCAGTGCCCCCTCACCTCCCATGATCGTACATGACCCGCCGACTGGGGTGACTTGCGGGGCTGCCCCTGGTGAAGGGCAGCTGACGTGAATGCGCCTTCAGTCTCCTTATGGCAGATGGCAGTTGATGTTGACAGCTCGTCCCCCGCGGAGCTCAACTAACTGCCCGCGATGCAGCTGAGAGTCCCGAAGGACCGCACCCGACGGTGCAATGGCCGCTCTCTCACCCACCGTCAGCCGCCTGATGCAGGCGAGAAACGGTCCGGGTGCCCTCGTAGGCTCGCAGAAACCACAACGCGACGCCGACGCCCAACACACTCAGACCTGCGGCGACGACGAAAGCATAATCGGTTCCCAGGCTGTCGAGGGCCAGTCCCCCCATAATCGACCCCACCGCCATGGAGAAGCTGCGGGTCATCTCAACGAGTCCAAGCATCTTGCCCATGCTGAACTTACGGCCCTGCTCCACAGCCATGGCCTCTGAGGCGGGCACAGAAATGCCGAAGCCCACACCGATTATGACCGACAGGATCATCATGTGCCCCTGACCCTGGGATAGGGGAACCAGGAGGAAGGCAGCGGGTGCGAGGAGTGAACCTGCAGTGGCAAGCCACTTCCGGCTGTAGCGGTCTGCCAGGTCACCTCCCTTTCGTTGGAGCACCGCACCCGTCAGGGCGCGCACCGTCACAATCGCACCAACCTGACCGCTGGTAAGACCCAGGGCCAGCTGGCAGAAGAGAGGCAGCAGAGATGAGAAAATTCCGTGTCCCATGCCCACGGCGCTCCGGAGGGAGACGATGCCCTTGACCGTGTCACTGTGCAGGAGCCGGAAGGAATCGATGACCATCTGCACCGGTCGCTGCCCCACAACCGCAGTCTGCGGCTTCTGTTCCGGAAGAAACATGATGACCAGCAGGAGCGACACGCCCGACAGAGCGGCCATGGCGTAAAAGGGCACGTTGAACCCGAAATGATCGGCGAGAACACCGCCCATGATGGGGCCCCCGGCAAATCCCGCGAAAAATCCGGTGTTTAGGGTGCCCATCACCCTGCCCTCGGCATTGAACGGGCTCAGTTCACCCGCGTAGGCGCGGGCCACGGGACTGATCATGGCCGAGAACAGCCCCTGCACCATGCGAAGCAGGAAGAGATGAAAGGGGTGGGTCGCTATGACGAAGCCCAGCGCCACCACCATGTACCCGAGTAGACCACCGGTGATGATGCTCTTCTTTCCCCTTTGGTCGGAAAGCGAACCGAAGACCACCATTAAAAGCGCGCGAAAGAACGGATTGGCAGCGAAGATCAGGCCGATCCACATCCCACTGGCACCCATGGTCTCAGCATATACCGGGAGAAGGGGCACGATGAAGCCCACGCCCGTTGCCATGCTGAACATCGCGATGACGAGAACGATGAGACCCTTCTGATGACCTGATCCATCGTCACCCAAGAGCAACCTCCCGGCCGGTGAGATCTCTTTCGACCCACGAGTCTTCCGCCGCTAAAGGTTTCGACGCCCGAAGCCCGTTTCCTTCATCGGACCACATGCATACGGACAACAGGGCAGAAGGGGACCTTCGAGCACCCACACCGATGACCCATTCCGACAGCCGACCCGAAGGCCTGCTGCTCCAGTTCGGTGCTTCATGGAAACTCCCATCAGTCGATGTACAGTATGTTGAGGGCTCCCGAAGCGGTCTCGCAGACCCGGCGAACACCCGTCCTTTCTGGACCAGTGAACCGGCCCTGAAGTCGGAAACAGTTGGCGTGCCGGGGGAGGTCACTGATGTCCGGCGGGTGCGAAAATGCCCGGGCGAATCACCGGGCGGAGGCAGCATCGATGTGTCCGCTGCGTCTGAGGAAGAAGATCGCTATGAGGCCCGTGGTCAACCCCGCCGGCAGTGCCAGCAGCACCAGGTAGGGAGTGTAGAAGAAGACCCCCGCATACCGCGTTATCAGGGCGAATACGGTGAGCTGCGTCATGTTGTGAGCAAGGGCACCCACAATGCTGACACCGAGGGGCCCCACGGGAAGCTTGAACATCAGCCACATGACGGCGGCTGAGACCACTGCCCCGAAAAAGCTCATGGCAAAACCGACGGTTCCGAAGGTACCGCCGATCAGAGACCCCAGGACGGATCTCCCGGCGGCAACGTACAGCCCTCCGGAGAACCCCCAGACCACGATGGCATACAGGGTCACGATATTGGCCAGTCCGAGCTTGGCACCCGGGACCGGGATGGGTGCAGGCACCGTCGCCTCCAGCCAGTGCAGTACAGCCCCCACTGCTATGAGCAGTGCCAGGCGCGTGACTCTTCCGGCATCCAAGGTGACCACTCTCCTGTCAGGCGACATTATGCCCGCCGCCCGGTGGTGAGACCTCTCCGGCCGCGGGTCTGTCACCGCCAGAACCTCTGCCCGAGACCGGGCATCCGTCAGTCCCGCTGCGTCTCATCCCCGGACGTGCGGACCCCGTGCACAGCCAGCCCACACCCGAGCAGCACTGCGAGCAAACCGATATGTGGGTTCGGCGATACCCTCGTGAAGAGGGGAACCAACCCGCCCACCACGAAAAGGGCCGTCATCAGGGCCACGAAAAAACCCACTGCCGTCATGGTGCGGCCGGCATTCTCGGGCCGTCGGGGAATCATCACCAGGACAGCGGCAACGAGAGCTGAGACCAGGGTGGCCAGGCCGGGCACCGTGAGATATCCCGGGACACTGCCAAAGGACATCTGTTCTATGAGACTCCCCAGGGCCCCGGGCACATGATAGTGGTATTGAAAGGAATGCCAGGGCAAGAAAACGCCCACAATGACCAAAAAAGCGCCGGTCAGGATCCTCTTATCGTGCACCTCCATCGCAGATAACTCCCTCCCCATCTCTGTCGCAGATCATCCACTACAGCGTAGACCAGGCCATCTGCACTGTCAAACGAACCGCCCCGCTTCGCGCTGCCACAGAGGCCGGGGGATGTCACCGGTGCTGCGGTCGCAACCGGTGCCTT
>PWUC01000003.1 GCA_003562655.1 Clostridia bacterium | reverse complement strand
GGGATGGGTCGACGACTGGACCGCCTCCGGTGGGAAACTCTCGGACGTTGCGGTGCTGGTCAGGAACCGGCACAGCCTGATGCCGACGGCGGAGGGCCTTCGCAGGAGGGGTATCCCCCACCGGATAATCGGAGCCAGGGACTTTTACGCCACCCAGGAGATATCCGACGTGAGGATGCTCTTCAACTGGATGACCGATGCCGATGATGACCTCGCCCTGGCGGGTGTCCTGAGGTCTCCTTTCTTCGCGGTGGACGACGGTGTGCTCCTGGGCCTGTCCCAGCGGGAGGGACACTCTCTATGGGAGAAGCTCGGAAATCCGGGCGGGGATGCGGATGTCGACCTGGCCTGCGTCCACGAGACTCTGGCGCGGTGGAGGCGCCTGGCGGCGCAGCGGCCCCCGGATCGGCTGCTGGAGGCGGTCCTGGACGACAGCTGCTACTGCGAGGCGGTCAGCGCCTGGCCACAGGGGGAGCAGGTGCTGGCGAACCTGGACAAGATGCGTGCCATAGCGGGGAGGCTCGGGCGCGATGAGGGCCTGAGCCTGGCCGAGATAGCCCAACACCTGGACACCGCCCTGGAGGTGGCCGTGGAGGAGGGCAGCGCACCGCTGCAGACCGAGGAGGCGGACGTGGTGCGGGTGATGACGGTTCACCAGGCCAAGGGTCTCGAGTTTCCCGTGGTCATCATCCCGGAGGCCGACAACAGCAGGAAGGGCCTCAACGCGGCGACCCTGCTGGACACCCGGCGGGGAGTGGCGGTGCGACCAGGGGGCGGTTCGGGCGCCGCCGGAGGCGTGTACAGGGAGATGCACGCCGCCGAGTCTGCCGCCAGCTTCGAGGAGGAGAAGAGGATCTTCTACGTGGCGTGCACCCGGGCGGAAAGCAGGCTGGTGGTCGTGGGTGGTACGTACCAGGATACGGGTGCCTACGACCCGGAGGAAAGCTCCATCGACCAGCTGCTGGAGACGAAGTTTACGAAGAACTCGTATTTCGCGTGGTTGAGCACCGGCCTGGCCTGTCTCGACGATTCCCTGGTCGCCGTCAGGCCCTACCGGCCACCGGAGGCCGAGGGGCTCGCTGCCGCCGGCCGCGACGAGGAGCAGGGGCCACCGTCGATGCTGGAGGAGGTGCAGAGGCGGGCGGCGGCCGGCGTTTTCGATGCGGCCCGGCCCGCCGGCGAGCTGGCGGAGCGGGGATACCCGGTCACCGCCCTGGTGGACTACGACAACTGTCCCCGTCTCTATCTTCTTCGCCACCGCCTGGGGTGGCCCGAACTGCCGTCGCGACGCGATCCTAAAGAGGGGGGCAGGATCATCGATCCCCTGCTCCTGGGTACCCTGGTGCACCGGGTGTGTGAACTCATCCCGGGAATGGATCTCGAGGAGGCGGTGCGGGCGGCCACCCTTGAAGAGGGTCTCTCCACCGATGACCGGCGACTCCGAAAGCGTATTCTACAGCTCACCAGGCCCTACACCGGCTCCGCGATGTACAGGGAGATCCTGGCTGCCAGGAAGGAGGGCGCCTCGTACAGCGAGCGGTCCTTCGCGTGCCTGCTGCCGGGTGAAGAGGAAGTGCACTCACATCTGACGGGCAAGATCGACCAGCTCTACCGGGACCAGGACGGACGCTGGGTGGTGGTCGACTTCAAGACGGACCTCATAGACGAAGAGGAGGCCGAGCGGCGGGCGAGGGCGTACGAGTTCCAGCTGCAGCTTTACAGCTGGGTGGTGGCGAGGCTCACCGGGGACCGGGCGGTTCGGGCCAGCGTCAACTTCCTGCATCCGCGGGTGGTGTCCCCGCTGTCCGCCGAAGCTTCCGACCTTGAGGCGGCACGGGTGCGGGCGGGGGAGATCATCGCCGCGATCGAGGGTGCACACGGGGAGGATTGCTACCCGCGGCACAGAAGTCATCTCTGCAGGTGGTGCGGGTACAGCTTCCACTGCGAGGAGGGAACCATTGCTGAGTGACAGGGTGTTGCAATTATTCCGGGACGTCATCCGGGGCATCGAGAAGGAGGAGATGCCGGTCATAGAGCGGGTGGCCGGGGAGATCGTGCGCCGGGTGGCGGAGGGTGGCGCGGTTCACCTTCACGACACCGGGCACCTGGTGGACCGGGAACTGGTCCACCGCGCCGGGGGACTGGCCCTGTGGCGCCCCCTGCGCTGGAACCTGGAAGTCACCAACCCGGTGCGCTCCCGTGGCGGCGAGGACGGTGGAGTGGACCCGGAGCAGCTCGTGGGATGTGTCCTGGCCGCCTCCCGGGTGCGCCCGGGGGACGTGTTGATCGCCGGGTCGGTTTCAGGGGCAGGTGCCGCGGTGGTGGAGCTGGTCCTCAGGGCCCGGGACATGGGAGTCTTCACGGTGGCGCTGACTTCTCCCGAGTACTCATCCCGCCTCGAACCCGGGCACTCATCTCGACTGCGCCTCTTCGAGGCCGCCCACGAGGTGATAGATAACCAGGCACCCTACGGTGATGCTGCCCTCGGGGGCGAAGGCATCCCGGAGAACATGATCCCGGCGTCGGGCATAGGAGCCGTGACCGCCATGTGGGCCCTCACCGCCCAGGTGACAGAGAGACTGCTGGCCCGGGGGCTTCAGCCCTCGACCTACGCCAGTGTCAACAGGCCGGACACGAAAGAGTTCAACCAGGGCTCCGAGGAGAGGTACGAGAAGCATGGCTGGTGAGAGCTTTCATCGGTACCTGGATTCGGTCACATCCCTCATCAGGACGCAGGCAGAGGCCTGTGAGGAGGAACTGGAGGAGCTGACCCGCTGGATCGTCGAGGCCGTGAGAGGCGACCGCAGGATCTTCGTCTTCGGTGCCGGTCATTCGAGCCTCGTGGCATCCGAGCTGTTCTACCGGACCGGCGGACTGGTGCTGATCAACCCCGTCTCGGTACCCGGCCTCGGCGTGGATGCACGGCCCATAGATGCTGCCACCGCCGCCGAGCGAATCGAGGGATATGCTACCCCGTGGTTCGAGTCCGCCGACCCCCGGCCGGGGGAGGTCCTCATCGTGATCTCCGTATCCGGCCGCAACCCTGCGGGCATCGATATGGCGGTCAGGGGCGGGGATCTCGGTCTCAGGGTGGCGGCGGTTACGTCCCTTCCTTACTCCTCTTGTGTGCCTTCACGACACTCGAGCGGTCGGAGGCTGTACGAGGTGGTCCCCCTGGTGATCGACATCGGCGGCGAGCGGGGCGATGCCCTGGTCGAGATTCCGGGAGGCTTCGGGAGGGTGGGACCGTCGTCGACCGTCGTGGGCACCGCTCTCTTGAATGCGGTGGTGTGCGAGGCGGTGAACAGGCTCGCCGAGGAGGACGGGGGCAGCCCGCCGGTGTTTGTGAGCGCCAACCTGCCGGGAGGCGATGAACACAACCGCAGACTGCTCTGCAGATACCGACACCTGCTCACCTACGTTTAATGAGGATCATGGTTCGCCCCTGTGGCCGTTGAAGCCGCCGCGGGACGAGAGGAGCACGGATGATGAAAATCGCCATCGCTGGAATGAGCCACGAGACGCAGACATCTCTTCCCGGAAAGACCGACCTCGACAAGTTCGGTGCCACCAGGGGCGAGGAAATGGTGGAGAGAAACAGGGAACGGCCGAACAGCGCTATCGGGCGCATCGTCATCGAGTGTGAAGAAGCCGGAGTAGAGGTCATACCCCTGGTGTACGCGTCGGGGGGCGTGGGGCCGACGGTGACCGACCGCGTGTACGACACCTATGCGGCAGAGATACGCGAGGGACTCGAGGAGATCGCCGATGGCCCCGACGGTGTGCTTCTGTCCCTGCACGGTGCCATGGTGACCGAGAGCCGTCCCGATCCCGAGCTGGACCTGATTCGCGACGTCCGGGCGGTGGTGGGTTACGACATCCCCGTCATGGCAACCCTGGACCTTCACGCCAACCTGGCCCCCGAGATCCTTGATGAGGCCACCGCCATGTTCGGCTACCGGTGCAGCCCCCACATCGACGTGGGTGAGACGGGGGTACGTGCCGCGAGGGCGATGCTTGACGTGCTGGCGGGCAAGACGAATCCCGTTACGGCCATGCACAGGCCCGGCCTGGTGGTCCCCAGCCTGTACAGCGCCACCACCCAGCCCCCGGCCAGCGAGATCCGGGCCCGGGTGCTCGAATGGGACGAAAAGCCCGGCGTGATTGATGTATCCTTCTTCTTCGGGTTCGCCTGGTCCGATGTTCCCCAGCTGGGCGTTTCCGCCGTCGCGGTGACCGACGGCGACCGGGAGCTGGCCCAGCGTATCGTCAAGGACCTCTCGGACATGGCCTGGGCCAACCGGGTTCCCCTCACCAGGGGCCACGGAGACCTGTACAGCGTCGAGGAGGGCGTGGCCCTGGCCATCGAGAAGGCCAAGACTGCGGAAAAGCCCATAGTGATCCTGGACCACGCGGACCGCATGCAGGATACGACCTTCGTGCTGCGGGAACTCCTCAAGCAGGGAGCCCAGGATGCCGCCCATCCCCTCATGTATGATCCGGAGGCGGTGAAGGTGTGCGAGGAGGCCGGTGCGGGCAGCGAGGTCGAGCTGATGGTCGGAAGCGGCAGCTCCGAGCGTGCGGGGGGACCGGTCCCCGTTAATGGCACCGTGCTGTGGGTGGGGGAGAAGCACTACATAGCCACCGGCCCCATGCGGCGCGGGGGCCGCGCAACCCACGGCCCGACGGCCATCGTGCAGGCGGACGGAGTGTGGCTGCAGCTGACCAGCCGCAGGGCATCCCTGATCGATACCGATCCCATCGAGCAGTACGGTGCCGGCGTCGATGACTTCAAGATCATCGTCACCAAGTCCAAGACACACTTCCGGGCTGTCTACGAGGAGGTAGGGGAAGAGATCATCGTCGTGGATGCCCCTGAGTACAGCCCCGCTGATGTGAGCAACCACAGGTACGATAATGTGCCGCCGGGGATCTACCCGGTAACGTCCGAATGAGCAGCGGAGGATACCAGGCGCAAAGGCGCGGCGGCCCCTGGCCACCGCGCCTCGTCCTCGATGGATGCTCAGCTTCGTGGTGAAACTACACGTCCTGGTAGACCTTCTCGATGGTGGAGGGAAGCCATCTCTCCTTGCCCCAGTCATCGTAGTCGGCGAGGGAGAGCTTCTCCTGCACCTCGGGCAGGGATGCACCAGCCTCTTTTAACTCTTCGACCCCCGACAGCAGGGTTTGGAAGTAGTCGCCGAGGCTCTCGATGTTTTCGTATTCTACCCGGATTCTCCCGTGTCCTGGGACCGTGAGGGCTATGGGTCTCTTCTTCAGGTCCGACAGAACCTGAAGCCAGTTGCCTATGTCTGCGTTGCGAGTGACGGGGTGACAGCTCTCGAAAAGAACGTCTCCGGCGAAGAGAATCCCCTCTTCGGGCAGGTAAACCACCAGGTCGCCGGGGGTATGAGCGTGCCCGACGGTGATCAGCTCCAACACCCGACCACCGACGTGAAGATTGAGCGTTCCGGCAACGGTGATGTCCGGCAGAAGCCTTCTGTCGAGGACTTCCCTTCCACCGGCGTTACGGACGGCATCTGTCTCGAGCAGCCTGGCCTTATGGCCATCCCGGTCTCCCGCGAGGAGATGGCGGCATGCTTCGCTGGCGAGGATCACAGTGTCTCTGGGATCGAAGGCGACATTTCCCGATGCGTGGTCGTAGTTATCGTGGGTATTGACGAGGTAGCGGATCGGGACATCGGTTACCTTACGTATCTCGAGCTCCACATCGTCGCGGCGGCGCACGTCACAGTCGATCAGCACCGCCTCGTTTTCCCCCATCACCAGGCCGAAGTTACTGTCTCCCTGTGGATGACCAATGTCGGCGAGGACCGCGTATACTCCGGGGGTCAGCTCCTGAATCCTCATCCCTCTCATCCTCCCGCAGGTGAATAGCCGCGCCGCGGCTGAGGACTGACTTCACCGAAGTGAACGCCCATTCCTCCAACCTCCAGGGCTGTCGTGATAGTGGGACCTCGGCGTCTGCAGTCAAAGAGAAGTGACTCAGCCCCGGACAACCTGAGTCACGGGCACCCACGGCGCGTGGCTCGGGGCAGCCGGGTATGTGGCTGTATGCCTGTAGTATTCCTCTTACTTGCGCTTCCTCGCCTACTTCAATTCGATGTGCACGAGGTTTCTGGCCCAATACATGGTTTCGCTTCCCGGCAGATACGCCCGCAGGGGGGCTGTACCCTCCTTCAGCGGTTGACCGTCGATCTCGTACGCGAATATCAGGGTGTGATCACCGAGTACGGAAGCGGGGACATGGACCGCGTAGCCGTCACCGGCGGTGAGGTTAAGCTCGGTAACCGCTGCAGCGTCGACACCGATCTCGGTACAGAGCACCTCCAGCAAGACTCCTGTGACCACGAACTCCTGCACTCCAACATCGGTCTCCGGGGTGATCGTCTCTGTAGTCGCATCCATAGCGCGGAGCTGGCCGACGGTGAACTCGCGGGCAGTACCATCGGGGCTGGCCACGGTGATGACCTCATCGATCCACGGGTCATGAACTGGTTCAGGCCCAGGTTCGGTACCAGTGTCGCCGGCGACCTCGTCGTCGCGGGCCACTCGAATACTCAGGAGATCCCTGATGCTGGTGCTGCTGGGCAGCTCATCGAAAGCAGAGGATACTTCACCCGAGTCCCGGATGTAGACAACACCGAGGCCGAGGGCGTTGCCGTCGATCTGCACCGAGTAGCCGTCTGCAGCCTCCAGGACGTAGGCCTGGGCCTCTGCCAGCTGGAGTGCCCCCGCCAGCAGCGCGAGGGAAACGCCGTTCTCGTCCCCGACGGTGACGGTGTCGTATAGTTCAGGACCGAGGCGTACCGAGTAGAAGGCGGTGTCGCCCACGATCAACCACACCAGGTCCCGTACGTGCATCCCCCTGGGCAGGTCGGGACCCCGGAAAGCGGGTGCGGCATCACCGCTGGTGACGATGGACTCCCGGGCGAATATGTCGCGCTGTTCGACCTTTCCGAAGCCGTCAGCAGCCCCCATGAAGACGTAATCACCGCTGCCCGCATATGCGAGCAGCTCCGAGGTTCGCAGGGCCCTGTCCGTATCGCCATAACGTTGCAACCCGGCGTGAGCGAAGATTGTCTCGAGGAATAAGATGGCGTCCGTGGTAGGCGCTGCCTGGGATCCGGCGTGAAACTCGATGTGCACCAGGTTCCTGGCCCAGTACATGGTCTCGCTTCCCGGCAGGTAGGCACGCAGGGGAGCTGTGCCTTCTACGAGTGGTTCGCCGTCGATCTCGTATGCAAATATGACGGTGTGAGCAGCCAGTACGTCCCTGGGAACACTCACCGCGTACCCGTCACCGGCCGCGAGGGTCAGCTCAATGACAGCGCCGGGCTCTACGCCCATCTGCGAACAGAGAGTCTCCAGCAGCACGCCGGTCACCCTGAACTCCTGCACTCCGTCATCAGTCTCACGGG